>JALZOH010000024.1 GCA_030857305.1 Acidobacteriota bacterium | reverse complement strand
TTTTAATGCTTCGCGAGCAATTTCTCTGTCGTCAAAATGAAATTTGTCGCTGCCGATTATTTGGTAAGTTTCGTGACCTTTTCCGGCGATTAGAACTACATCATTCGGATTTGCCTCTTTTATTGCTTGGTGAATTGCTTCACGTCGGTCGGAAATGACCAAATAGGGACAATTTGTTTTTTTTAACCCAATCTCTATTTGTGAAATTATTTTTAGAGGGTCTTCGGTGCGCGGATTATCCGATGTCAAAACAACCGAATCACTATGTTTTCCCGCCACTAAACCCATCGGTTCGCGTTTTGTTTTATCCCTGTCGCCGCCGCAGCCGAAAACCGTAATAATTTTTCCTCTCGTTAATTCACGGGCAGTTTCCAAAGTGTTCAAGAGCGCGTCGTCAGAATGCGCATAATCGACGACCACCGCAAAATCACCTTCATGAGGCACGCGCTCAAATCTACCCGGCGCGCCGATGCAGGTTTTTAAGCCATCAACAATTAAATTTAAATCGTAACCAAGTTCAATTGCGACGGATGTCGCAGCTAACATATTATATACGTGTGGTTTGCCGACCAGCGGCGAGTTAATTTGATGTTCACCCATTTGAGTTCTGAGCAAAAAAGAAGTGCCTTTGATGAGCGATACTTCAACGTTCTGAGCGGTAAAATCGGCTGAATTATTTTGAGCAAAAGTAATCACTTTTTGATTTTGTGACTTTAGCTCGTCGGCAAGTCTGACACCCCATTTATCATCAATATTTATAATAGACGAAAATGGTTTTTCGCCAAGGCTTCCGTCAAATAAGCGTTTTTTTGCAGCGAAGTAATTTTCCATCGTTAAGTGATAATCCAGATGGTCGCGCGTTAGATTGGTAAAGATTGCCGCTCGAAAACGCAAGTCATCACAACGGTGCAAATCAATTGCTTGGGATGAAGTTTCCATTACAGCCATTTGGCAATTTTCATCGACCGCGCGGCGCAAAAATTTGTTTGTGTCCGATGCCTCGGGAGTTGTCCGAACCGCGGGCTCGCTTTTATCTCTGATTCGATATTCGACAGTGGTCAGCATCGCACTTTCAACATTGTTTGCTTCCGCCAATGCAAGAACCAGGTAGGTGGTCGTTGTTTTTCCGTTGGTGCCGGTAATACCGACTAAGTCTAAATCGTGAGATGGGTTTTTATAGATAACTGCGGCGGCTTGGGCAAGCGCTTGCCGTGCATTATTAACTTTGAGCCACGCGCCATGAAAATTCGGAGGCATTTCAGATTCGGAAATTATACCAACTGCGCCGCGCCGCATCACATCCGGAACAAAACGATGTCCATCCATCGTTAAACCCTTGATTGCAACAAAAAGCGAGCCTTCGCCGGCTTGCCTTGAATCGTGGGTTACGTCGGAAATTAAAGTGTTTTCATCGCCCTGAAATTCGGCGTTCAATTTTTCGATAATTTTTTGGAGTGTGATGTTTTGCAAAGTGAAAATCAAATCCTCAGAAAGATAAAAAGCAAACTTTCATAAATTATACGACAACAAACATAAATGAACGAATTAGTGATTTTGAAAACAAATAAACAAATAAGTTATGATTTGTGTCGAGGAGAAAAAATAAGATGAAGTGGTTCAAGTTCATTCTTTTGGCAATCGGTTTGGTATTAGCAATGCTGCTCATCTTTTCGATTACCAACATTGTTTACAGCGTGTTGTGGTATTTGTTTGTGATTGGACTTGTAGCGATTGCCGGTTTTGCCGGTTATAAATTTTTAACAAAAAATGGTTCACTGCAACTTGCGAGTAGAAATACAGCTGCCGAAATCGAGCTGGAAAATTCTCGAAAAGCTCTGGAAAAATACAAGCGCCGATTGGAGCTTAAATAAACTTTGGAAGTATTAGCCTGCTAGACATTCTCTCTTTAATCCGATAAATTCAAATGAGTTTTAGTTTTTGAAAAAAGCCGAGGTGGTGTAATTGGTAGCCACGCTGGTCTTAGGAGCCTGTGTCGTAAGACGTGCGAGTTCGAGTCTCGCCCTCGGCACCAATATTGACCAAAATTACAAATAAAAATTGAAAGATTGTATCTTTTCGTCTTTGCCATTTGTAATTTATATATTTATGAAAATGGCTCGTCTTGAATTTCTCGGACGGGCTTTAAGTTTATTTAATGAAAACAGAAATAATCGAAGTGTCACCGACACAAAAAGAAATTAAAATTGAAATTGAGGCTGAAGCGGTGAAGGAAGTTTTTAACAAGGTCAGCCAAAAATTTGCCCGCGCCGCGCAAGTTCCGGGCTTTCGTAAAGGTTTTGCGCCGGTTGATATTGTGCGTCTGCGCTTCCAAGACGAAATTAAATCAGAAGTGTTGCAGCAACTCGTATCAAGTAGAGTTACTGAAGCGATACAGGAATACAGTATCAATCCGTTGGTTGAACCGCATCTTCATCTGGACGATGCAGAAAATATAAAAATTAATGGCTCGCAAACGATATCTCTGAAGGTGCACGTTGAAGTTATGCCGGAAATTCCAACACCGGATTATAAAGGTTTTGAAATTACGCGGCGCGTTCGTCCTCTCAAAGAAGGGGAGCTTGAAATTATAATAGAAGAACGCCGCAAACAGGATTCTTCCCTAATTCCGGTTGAAAATCGGGCGTCTGAAGAAGGCGATACGGTTATTGTTGATTTAGAAGGCGCGTTTGAAGGCGACCCTGATTCTGAACCGATAAAGGCGGCTGACCTGGAAATTCCTTTGGGTGATGAGGTGATTGAAAAGGCTTTTACCGAAAATCTGGTCGGCGTTATAGAAGATGAAGACAAGGAGTTTACGGTTTCTTATGCGGAGGATTTTACTTCGCCGTCACTTGCGGGGAAAACAGTAAACTACAAAGCCAAAATCAAATCGATCGGAAAAGTTGAGTTACCTGAACTGGATGATGAATGGGCGCAAAGTTTGGGCGAGAATTTTTCTTCAATGAATGATTTGCGCGAAAAGCTAAATAAAGATTTAGAATTGGCTTCGGCTTCAGAAGCTGATAATCGACTTCGTTCCGAACTTATTGCGCAGCTAATAGAAAAACACGATTTTGAAATTCCGAATGCATTGATCGACAACCAAGCGCGAATCCTCTTAGACAATTTTGCCCAGGATTTATCGCAGCGTGGAGTCGAATTGAACAAAGTTGAGAAAGATTTCATTCAGATGGCATACACGCAGATGCGGACACAAGCGGAGCGAGACGTAAAAGGTGCGTTGTTACTTGAAAAAGTAGCTGATTTGGAAAATGTGGAAATAACCGAAGAGGAAATTGCCGAAGAAATCAACCGAATGGCGCAGCAGTACCGGGTATCGCCCGAAGTAATTCGCACATCTCTTAAACAGCAAGGCGGTGAAACGAATATTTCAAGCAGTTTGCGAACACGAAAAGCCGTCGAAGCCTTAGTCAATAATGCTAAAATAACCGACGGCGAGTGGATAGATGAAGCTCAGACATTAAAAGCAGTCAATGAAAAAACCGAAGCAAAGGAAAATTCTTCTGAAGTCGAAAAGACCGAAAAGCCTTCAGAGGTAAAAGAGAAGAAAATTGAAATTAAAGAAACAAAAAGTAAACCCGCAAAAAAAGGTTGAAAATCAATTCATTCAAAATATATGTAGATTTTAATCAGCTTCAAGGTTGCATTTTTGAAGATAAGTTGTAAAATCAAAAATCGACAATAGCAATAGCTATTTATTCAACGACTTATCTTCTCCAAGTTAAAGTAATTTATAAAAGAAACTGTTCAAATCTAAATTATATTTAAAGAGAGAAAAATTATGGCTTTAGTTCCAATGGTCGTCGAGCAAACTTCGCGCGGCGAAAGAGCGTTTGATATTTATTCGCGTCTTCTGAAAGACAGTATTATTTTTATCGGAACACCGATTGACGATATGATTGCTAACTTAATTGTGGCACAGCTTCTTTTTCTGGAAGCTGAAGATCCGGAGCGCGATATTAATTTGTATATCAATTCACCGGGCGGTTCGATTACCGCTGGCATGGCAGTTTACGACACAATGCAGTTTATCCGTAATGATGTAACGACTATATCTGTTGGACAATGTGCTTCGATGGGAGCCTTGCTGCTGGCTGCCGGAACCAAAGGCAAAAGGTTTGCGCTGCCACATTCGCGTATTTTGATTCACCAGCCTTCAGGCGGAGCGTCAGGGCAAGCGACGGATGTCCGTATTATGGCTGAGGAAATTTTGCGAATGCGTGAAATGACTTCGCGGATTCTTTCACACCATTCTGGGCAATCGTACGACCAAGTGGAACTAGACGTTGAGCGTGACCGGATAATGTCGGCGATTCAGGCGAAGGAATACGGTCTGATTGACGAAGTTATCGAACACCGAGAATAATAAGTCAAGAGTCGAGAGATGAGAGTCAAAACGATTCTCATCTCTCGACGCACAACCCACGACTTTCAACTTTTATGATAAAACGCCCCGAAGAAATTTTACGATGTTCGTTTTGCGGTAAATCACAGAATGAAGTCAAAAAGCTGATTGCCGGACCGAGTGTTTACATTTGCAACGAATGTATTGACATTTGTAATGAAATCATCAATGACGATGAGCAAACCGAAGCCGCGACAGTTCACTCCGCACTCCCGAAACCGCAGGAGATAAAGTCGTTTTTGGACGAGTACGTAATCGGACAGGATGAAACAAAAAAACGTTTGTCGGTTGCCGTTTATCAACATTATAAGCGCATCGAGATGGCAAAAATACGTCCAGACGTCGAGCTTCAAAAATCCAATATTCTTCTTATTGGTCCGACCGGCACAGGAAAAACCCTGCTTGCCCAAACGCTGGCACGAGTCTTGAGCGTTCCTTTCTGCATCGTTGACGCAACGACTCTGACCGAAGCCGGTTATGTCGGCGAAGATGTGGAAAATATTATTCTTCGGCTCATGCAGTCAGCCGGCGGCGATGTCGAACGAGCGCAGCAAGGCATCATTTATATTGACGAAATTGATAAGATTTGCCGAAAAGATGATAATCCTTCGATTACGCGCGACGTTTCGGGCGAAGGCGTGCAACAAGCCCTTTTGAAAATCTTAGAAGGAACAGTGGCAAATATTCCAACCCAGGGCGGACGAAAACATCCACAGCAGGAATTTTGTCCGGTTGACACGACAAATATTTTATTTCTTTGCGGCGGCGCATTTATCGGTCTTGAAAAAGTGGTCGAAAAACGCTTTCGCAACAAATCTCTGGGCTTTCACGCCGAAGTCAAACCGAGCAAACAGCGACAGGACGAAGCAATCGAAAAACTCCAACCTGAAGATTTAATTCATTACGGATTAATTCCTGAATTCGTCGGTCGCCTCCCCGTCCTGGCAACGCTTCATGAACTGGATGAATCTGCGCTGGTTCAAATTTTGACCGAGCCCAAAAATTCACTGGTCAAGCAATATCAACGCAAATTTGAATTTGATAATGTTCGTTTGAAATTTACTGACGACGCGATCAAAGCTATCGCCGGTCAGGCTTTTCAACGCAAAGTCGGAGCGCGCGGTTTGATGATGATTTTGGAAGAAATTCTTCTTCAACCGATGTATGTGTTGCCTTCGCAGAAAAAGGTTAAGGAATTAGTGGTTACAAAGGATATGGTCGAGCGAAAGGCTCCTGCCCTCGAAGTTATTCGCGAAATTGAAGAAGCGGCTTAAAAAATTAGTTTAACTCGAATCGAGAACAGGTTTTCGCCTGTTCTTTTTTTATAGACAATTGGGGCGGCGCTATTAAAATCAACCGTCTAAATATTAATAAACCCTTTTGAATGCTCCGAATCGAAGAGTTTTGACGGTGTTGATTTTAATGTTATGCTCAAAAAAATTACAAATAAAATAGAAAAGGGATAAATGTGGCTAAAGAAAATTCATTCGACATAGTTTCTAAAATTGATTACGCCGAACTTGACAACGCGCTTAATCAAACAACCAAAGAAGTTTCACAGCGCTTTGACTTTAAAGGAAGTAAAGCAGCTGTCGCACTGCAGGATAAAGACCTTGTATTGTCAGCTGAAGACGAAACAAGACTGCGAAATATGAACGATATTCTGCAAGGCAAACTCGTCAAGCGAAGTATTCCGCTCAAGGCTTTAAGCTACGAAACAATCCAACCGGCAGCGGGGGGAACGGTTCGCCAAACCGTGAAAATTCAGCAGGGAATTCCGATTGAGAAGGCGAAAGAGATTGTTAAATTTATCAAAGACGCAAAAATAAAAGTGCAGGTTTCGATTCAAGGCGAGACAGTGCGCGTTTCCGGCAAAGACCGCGACGTTCTACAGGAAACAATCGCAAAGCTTAAATCAAACGATTTCGGAATCGATATGCAGTTTGATAATTATCGTTGAAAAATAAATGCAAACATTCAGCACCCAATTTGCCCGCCAAAATCCGCAATTAGCCGCTCGTAAAATATTTTCACTCGTTTCTTCTGAAATGGCTCTGGTCGAAGCCGAATTTGAACGACAAGCAAGTTCTAACATTCAGGTCATTCATTATTTGGGAGATTATCTGCGCGCTTCGGGCGGCAAGCGTGTGCGTCCGGCGCTGCTTATTTTATCGAATTACGCTTCAGGCTATGACGCATCCACAAAAAATGTGATTCGCCTCGCAACTGTGATGGAAATGCTTCACACCGCAACCCTTGTGCATGACGACATCATTGACAATGCGGATACCAGACGTAATCGGAACTCGGTCAATGCGCGGTTTGGCAATCAATCAGCCGTTTTAATGGGCGATTGGTTATATATGTCGGCGTTTGAAACAAGTTTAGAGGAAAGAAGTCTTAAAATTCTTGATATTCTGACTCGTCTAACGCGCAAAATGACTGAAGGCGAATTGATTCAATTAACGACACTCGGTCGAACAGATCTTTCTGAAAATGAATATTTTGATATTTTGCAAAGAAAAACTGCCTATCTGTTTAGTGCCTGCTGCGAAATTGGGGCAATTTTAGGGAAAGCCGATAGTGTTCAACAGTCAGCTTTGCGTGAATACGGGATGAATCTCGGGAAGGCGTTTCAGCTGGCAGATGATTTATTAGATTTTACTGCCGAAGAAGAAGTTTTAGGTAAAGCCTCGGGAGCGGATTTACTCGAAGGGAAATTAACTTTACCTTTAATTTTATTAGTTGAAAAAGAACCTTTGCTTAAGAAGGATTTGGAAGCGGTTATGCGCGAAGGGAATTATGAACAAGTTTCACGGTTTGTCATTTTAGAAAAGTTAGAAAAGTATAACCTTTTAGAGCAAACAAAACAGAGAGCCTACGATTTTGCCAATCAAGCAATAAAAAATCTTGAAGTATTACCGAAAACAGAGTATCGTTTAGCCTTAGAAGAGATTCCAAGTTATATGATTGAGAGAAACAAATAATTTGTTAATCAAAATATAATTTCTTAAATGCTGAAATAATCATTTGTCAATTATTATTTACCCTAAATTGCTATGTTAAACGAAGAAAATCTAGTTGCTACGCTGGAACAAAGTTTGCGACAAACCCGGAATGCTCAAAATCGTCTGCTTGGGCGGCTTCATGAGGTGGAGACTGAAGCTGACAGTTTGCGAAATGAGATTGAGGCACTCGGCAACAGCGCCGAAAAAACCGAAGAAGCAATTTATAGCATTATCGCGACGATGGGAGTTGGCAACAAAACCAGGCAGATCAAAAAACAATCGCAGTATGAGAACGATGATTATGAATTGCAAAACGAAGCCAGGCTCAATTCCCGGACAAATGTCAACAATCAAAACAATTCGTCGTCCAAATCTAATAATTATCGAAACAATTCGGTAGCTTATATCAATAATAATTCCCGCAATGCACCGCCGGTTAATTCAAGATTTGAACCCGGCAGCCATCGCTTCACTGATCGCACAATCACGCAGGCTTGCACATTATTATTGCGGGAAATCAATTCGCCGCTTCACGTCGGCGAACTTTACAATCTTTTACTGGATGGGGGCTTTGAATTTAAAGGAAACAATCCGACGATTTCTATTGCCGTCTCGCTAAATCGTAATCGTCGGTTTCGCAAAGTTGCTCCCGGAACTTTCGATTTAGTAATGCGAAACGCTTCACAGCAGGCAGCTTCTAAATAAATTTTAAATTGCTAAAATCTATTTGAACTTGTATTTTCCTTTTGAAAAAGTAGAATATAAGCTTGCGCCAATATTTTAAATAATGGTTTAACAGGTGTTCTTATGATTTATATTCCAGTATTTAACTTTAAGAGAATTGTTTTTATCGCCAGCCTTTTTTTTATAATTTTGGGGTTTAACAAAAACCTTGCGGCGCAGAAAGTGCGTCTCCGGGCGCAGATAACTCCTGATTGTCAAACCGGCTCAGGCAACCCCAGATGGAAATTTGCCGACATTTATGCAGACGGCAATATTGCCGTTCAAGGAAGTGTCTATTGTCGCGGCGCATTTATCTATGATATTTCAAATCCGGACGCTCCAAAATTAGCAGCCAGATATAATCCGGGAAACAACCAACAATTTCTTGAGGCAATTGTCATCGGAACGCGCGGTTATTTCGGAAGCGGCAACGAGGGCGGCGTTCATATTGTTGATCTGGCTGACCCAACGAATCCGAAGCTTCTGGGAATTGTCAATTCAAGCAGCGGAAACGGTCATAATTCAATCCACGAAATGCTCGTTTGGGGAAATTATCTGATTGAAAACTATAACGGCTATGCGAGCAAAATTATCAAAGTAATAAATATCAGCAATCCGGCGAATCCTGTTTTTATTCGCGATATAAATCCGACGGAAGTAAATTGGGTTCACGCGATGCACATTCGGGGAAACCGTTTATTTACGTCAGGTTGGGGAAACGCTTCAGCCCGCGCCAGAACCGAAATTTACGATATTACAAATATCAATACGCAAGCGCCGACACTGCTCGGTTTTATCGAGGATCAAACGAGCGTGACGGGCGGTAATAATATGCACAGCAGCTGGACGAGCGAAGACGGAAATTTCCTGTATAGCTGCCGCGAAACTTCCGATGGCAGCGGAGATGTCCGCACATACGACATTCGTAATCCGGCACAGCCTCTGCTTGTTCATCGGGTATCGATGAACGATTTGGGGCTTAATGCGATTGCTCCGCATAATCCGGTAGTTTTGGGTAATAATTTGTATGTCGCATGGTATCAGGCAGGTTTACAGGTTTTTGATTTAACAAATCCTGCCGCGCCCAAGCGTGTCGGTCAGTACGATACTTTTCAACCCGCATTGTTTGAGACGGATAAAACAAAACAAACCGATGATTTGACAAATGAACCTTGGGATATAGTTTGTGCGGGAAAAAGCCTGCAAAACAATCTGCCGACAAATTATGACGGTAATTGGGCGGTTTTCCCCCTTTTAGGTCAAGACAAAGTTCTGATGGGTGATATGACAAACGGTTTACTGATTGTTGACGCAACCAAAGTAAATGCTAAAAATAAAAATCATATTTCCGATTTCGACGGTGACGGACAAACGGACTACTCGGTATTTTCAACAAATTCGGGTCGATGGCAGATTGAAAACAGTTCAAATACTTCTCCGAATGCTGTTTTCTTTGGCACAAATACAGACAAAATGGTGAGCGGAGACTACGACGGTGATGGTAAAACAGACATTGCCGTATGGCGACCGAGCGAAGGAATTTGGTATATACAGGGAAGTTCAAGCGGTTTTCGCGCTGTTTATTTCGGCGCAAACGGCGATGTTCCCGTTGCCGCCGATTATGATGCCGACGGAAAAACCGATGTGGCGGTATGGCGACCTTCAAACGGTGTCTGGTATATCTTAAACAGTACTTTAGGATTCAAAGCTTTTCAATGGGGAGCGAGCACCGATAGAGTTTTTACGGGCGATTATGATGGAGACGGCAAAGCCGATTTGGTCGCCTTCCGACCCTCTAACGGAGCTTGGTATGTTTTACAGAGTACCTCGAGTTTGCCGCTCTACCAAAACTTCGGCATCAGCACCGACAAACCTCTTTCCGGTGATTTTGACGGTGACGGTAAATCAGATTTTGCAGTTTATCGACCTTCGGAAGGAAATTGGTATCTGCTTAATTCGAAAAATAATACGCTCAGCGTATATGTATTCGGTTCAGCGGAAGATTCTCCCATTCCGGCAGATTATGACGGAGACGGTAAAACGGACGTAGCTGTATTTCGTCCAAGTAATAATGCCTGGTATCGCTTAAATAGCTCGAATGGAGATTTTGTCGGTAAGGTGTTTGGGCAAAGCGGTGATATTCCTTCACCGGCATCTGTTCAACCATAATTTTACTTTCCATACATTTTACAAAAATTTGATGAAAAACGCTGGCAAGCTTGATTGATTAAGAAATTCAAGCTTGCCAGCGTTTTTTTATAAAATCTATAACTAATTAAATCTTCCCTAAAAAATTCAGAATAATTCTTAAAGTAATTCTGGATCATAGGCAGTCTTGACTGATATCTGATAACTGAATTTATGAATCTTGAATTAACCGAAGAACAACAAATGGTTCGCCGAAGCGTGCGCGAGTATGCCGCAAACGAAATTGCTCCTTTGGCTCGCGAATACGACGAAGCGGAAAAGTTTCCACACGTACAAATAAAAGGTTTGGCGGAACTCGGACTTTTGGGGATGATTATTCCCGAAAAATACGGTGGCGCGGGTTTCGATTCAGTTTCATACGCCCTCGCACTCGAGGAAATTTCAAAAGCCGATGCTTCGGTTGCGGTTATTGTCAGCGTTACAAATTCGGTGTGTTGTTACCCGATTTTGAGCTTTGGCACCGAAGAACAAAAACAAAAATATCTTACACTGCTTGTCACCGGCGAAAAACTCGGGGCTTTTTGCTTATCCGAGCCGCAAGCCGGTTCGGACGCCACCGGTTTGAAGACAAGCGCCACAGAAGAGGGCGATTTTTTTGTTTTGAACGGCACAAAATCCTGGGTCACGAACGGCTCGGAAGCAGAAGTTTTTATTGTGATGGCGGTCACGGGCGAAACGGGTGGTAAAAAAGAAATTACCTCGTTTATTGTCGAGGGCGGGACAAAAGGTTTTACCGTTTCCTCGCACGAACACAAAATGGGGCAACGCGCTTCGCAAACAAACGAAATGAGCCTCGTTGACGTTCGAGTTCCAAAAGCGAATGTTTTAGGCGGGATCGGTAACGGAATGCGGGTTGCTTTCGGAAGTCTCGACAGCGGTCGCATCGGCGTCGCCGCGTTGTCGGTCGGTATTGCGCAGGCCGCCCTCGATGAATCGACAAAGTATGCTAAAGACCGCATTGCCTTCGGCAAACCGATTGCCGAATTTCAAGCAATCCAGTTCAAACTCGCGGATATGGCGATGCAGACCGAAGCCGCCAGACTTTTGACTTTACGCGCCGCCGCCGCCAAAGATAGTGGTTCTAAACAAACGGGAATTTACGCTTCGCAGGCAAAACTTTTCGCTTCGGAAAATGCAAATAAAGTCTGTGCCGAGGCGATTCAGATACACGGCGGGAACGGTTATTCCCGTTCTTACAACGTTGAAAAATATTACCGCGACGCGCGGATTACAACGATTTACGAAGGCACCAGCGAAATTCAAAAAATCGTGATTTCGCGCGGCATCTTAAAGTAAGATAAAACAAAAACAATGATAAATTTGAAAACTTTAATTTTGTTTGTTGTATCTTTTTTCATTATTTTTGTTAATAACAATTATTCTCATCCCGCGTGGGGAATTGTCGTTGACCGTCAAAACCAAATTTATTTCAGCGACCTTGAAACCGTTTACAAAATTGATGCTCAAGGGAAATTGTTGATTTTTCGGGCAGGCGTTAGCGGAAGGCACGTTCACGACCTTGCAGTTGACGAGAATGATAATATTTACGGGTTAGACAATAGTTACGAGCCGCAAACGCAAAAGTTTTTTCGTTCAATCTGGAAAATGTCGTCGAAAGGCGAATTTACCGAAATTGTACCTTTAACTGAAAATCTGCCCATCGGAATGAGCATTTGGCGGGATTTTGAGGGAAATACTTTTTCGGTAGAACCGTATAATAATGAGAAGCGCGAAAGTAAAATTTTCAAACGAACGCCTCAGGGGAAAACAACTTCATTTGCCGGCGGGATTTATGGCTACTTGGACGGGAAAAAAGAAAATGCAAAGTTCGGTAATATCGTGGATATGGCTTTCGCTCTCGACAACTCGATTTATCTAATGGATAGCGACACAGTTCGTAGAATAGACAAAAACGGAAAAGTTTCAACCATTTTCCGTCCGCAAACACAACAAAATCCCAAAAACATAGACTCTAGTTCACGAAAACTTTTTGGATTAGCGGTTGATCCGCAAAACAATGTTTTTGTTGCCGACTTTGGAAACAAACAACTCTTAAGAATAAACTCCCAAGCTCAAGTTTCAACAGTTCTCAATTCCGAAACGGATT
>JALZOH010000023.1 GCA_030857305.1 Acidobacteriota bacterium | reverse complement strand
CGACGGGCAAGTTTTGCGTCAAGTCGAATTACCGCTCGCAATGCCTGTAATTTTGACCGGAATTCGGGTCGCGGTCGTCATTGCTGTCGGTGTAGCGACGATTGCGGCGGCGGTCGGCGCGGGCGGGCTTGGAACTTATATTTTTCGAGGGCTTCGGCAAAACGATAATAATTTACTGCTGGCAGGCGCAATTTCTTCGGCAATTCTCGCTTTGATGGCAGATTTTGGTCTCGGACAAATTGAAAAACTTTTCGCGCCCGTTCGTCGAGAAAACCGCTCTGCGATAAAAAAACGAAAATTTATTTTAATTGGCGCAACCACCATTATTTTAGTATTGCTTTTTTCCAGTTTATTACCAAATTTTTCTTCGTCAAACTCACCGACAAACCGAACGAACAAAATCGTTGTCGGCTCAAAAGATTTTACCGAAAGCATAATCCTGGCGGAGATTTTAGCGCAGATGTTAGAGAAAAAGGATTTACCGGTTGAGCGGCAGTTTGAACTCGGCGGGAACTTAGCGCACGACGCGCTTTTGTCCGACCAAATCGACGTTTATCCTGAATACACCGGCACGGCTTTTACGGCAATTCTGAAACGCGCGCCACTTACTGATCCTGAAAAGGTTTATCAGCAGACGAAAGCCGAATATGCTGAAAAATTTAATTTAATTCTTAGTCCGCCGCTTGGCTTTTCAAACGATTTTGCGATTCTAGTGCGCGGAACGGCAGCGCGTGAACAAAACCTGAAGACAATTTCCGACGCGGTTTCCGTTTCGAGAAATTGGCAAGCCGGTTTTGGGCAGGATTTTATGTCTCGCGCCGACGGTTATAGAGGTTTTGCGGCGGCATACAATTTCGATTTTGCCAAACAACCGCGTGAAATGGATTTGTCTTTAACGTATCGCGCTTTAAGTTCAGGTGAGCTTGATATTATTGCGGGAAATTCAACGGACGGGCTGATTTCAACTCTCGATTTATTTCAACTAACTGACGACAAACGTTATTTTCCGCCTTATCAAGCCGTTTTTGTTGCGCGTGAGCAAAGTTTTGAAATGCTTGACGAAACATTTAGAAAATTAGACAAAGCGATTTCAACCGATGAAATGAGAAAATTAAATTATGCGGTTGATGGTGAAAAGCGTGCCGCAAAGGACGTCGCGAAAGATTGGATTGAACAAAAAGGCTTTTAGTTAAACAAAAAAATTACCAGATATTAGTTCAAAATTATCTACCAAAAATCTCACTTTATTTTTCTAGCTTGCTTTTGCCCGACAAATAGTGCATTCTATGAATGACAATTCCTTCTCTCTTTCATCAACGGTAGTTCGTCTCCTTTTGAAAGATTTCCTTAAGTGGCGTTTTAGATAGTTCGAGAGTAGGCTGGTTATAATCACAGAAGCCGCTCTTTTTGAGCTTTTAAAAACGCAAGCCTTCGCTGCACACCGTTACTCTGAAGCACACTTTCGTTCAAGAACTTCTTTTACAACTCCTTCAAATTAAAAGGAGAGGAAATTTTTATGTCTACAAAACTTTACGTTGGTAACTTATCATTTAATACTTCAAACGAAGATTTACAAGAACTTTTTGGTCAATCCGGAACTGTTGAATCAGTGACAGTTGTTGAAGACCGTGAAACCGGTCGCTCGCGCGGCTTCGGCTTTGTCGAAATGTCGAGCAAAGAAGAAGGCGCAGCTGCTATTCAATTGTTAAACGGCAAGGAAATTGACGGTCGCGCTTTGAACGTCAACGAAGCTCGCCCGCGCGAAGATCGCAATAGCGGCGGCGGCGGCGGTCGTGGCGGCTATGGCGGCGGCGGCGGCGGAAATCGTGGCGGTTCACGCTACTAATTTTGGATAATTGTTCCAATACGAAGCGGCTTCGGCAAGTTACTTGTTAGCTACCCGAAGCCGCTTCAACATTTTTATACAACAAATTTTCGCTCTCGTTTTTGCGGTCGAGCGAAACATAGCAAAACACAAGGATTTAATGAACTTTAAAGAACTAGGCTTAGAACCGGCGCTCGTGCGGGTTTGTGAGTCGCTCGGTTTTACAGAACCGACACCTATTCAAAACCAAACTATTCCCATAATTTTGGAGGGCGCAGATTTAATTGCTTGCGCCGAAACGGGAACCGGTAAAACGGCAGCTTTTCTGTTGCCTTTAATTCAACGTCTGACAGAAGAAAAAACAAAAGGCGTTGCGGTATTAGTCCTCGCTCCGACGCGCGAACTCGCCACGCAGATTGATGCTGCCTGTCGCCAATTTGCGCCGAAAAAACTGCGCTGTGTCGCGCTCATCGGCGGGTCTGGTTATCAGCGTCAAATAGACGGTTTGCGCGGCGCAAACATTATTATTGCCACGCCCGGACGCCTGATGGACTTTATGCAGCAGGGGGCGATTGATTTTTCCGGTCTTAAAACGCTTGTTCTGGATGAATCCGACCGAATGCTCGACATGGGTTTTTTGCCCGCTATTAAACGTATCGTCGGTTCGCTTCCCTCGAAACGGCAGACGCTGTTTTTCTCGGCGACAATTACCACCGAAGTCGAAAAAATTGCATATTCGATGATGAACGGCGAACCTGAATTTATCGAAGTCAGCCGTCGCGGAAAAACCGCCGAAACAATCGAGCAAACCGCTTATCAGGTTTTACCGCAATCGAAAACGGCGCTTTTACTTGATTTGCTCGAACGTGAAAAATTTGAGCGAGTTCTCGTTTTCACACGCACGCGGCGCGGAGCGGAGCGCATTGCACATATCCTCGAAGCCCGTGACCACAAATCAAACCGCATCCACGGCGACCGTTCACAGGCGCAGCGCGAAGCCGCTCTGCGAAGTTTCAAAAGCGGAAAAACACGCGTTTTAGTGGCAACCGATATTGCCGCTCGCGGCATTGACGTTGACCTCGTTTCACACGTTATCAATTATGATGTGCCGGAAGTCGCGGAAGATTACGTTCACCGCATCGGGCGAACGGGCAGAGCCGGAAATAAAGGTCGCGCCATCACGCTCGTCACGCCGGCTGAAGAATTAACGATGCGCACCATCGAACGTCTGACGGGACAAAAAGTCGAACGCATTGTCCTGCCGAATTTCGGCGGAATTATGCCGACCATTGAAAAGCCGAAAAAAACGTTTCGCACATTAAGAGGCGGAAACAGCCGCCGGTCTTTTCGTTCAAGATAAACCGAGAATACAAATCGCGTGAAAAAGAAAAAAGCAATTCAAATTTAATTGAATCGCTTTTTTGGTTTTTAAACCGACAATAAATTTTGAATTTTATTTTCTGCCGCGAAAAAGAAATCCTAAAATTACGCCGACAGCAGCTGAAATAAGAATCGTTTGTCCGGGTTTTTGTCGCGCGTAATCCTTTGCTTCTTCCATCAATTCCTGCGGATCTTTGTTCTGCAATTCTTTGAACTTATCGCTCGCGACCGCGAATTTTTCGTTGGCATAAACCCTCGCTTTACCTGCTGCATCCTGGAATTTTTGCCCGTATTCTTGCGCTTGTCCCTTGAACTCATTTAAATAATCGTTGCCGGTTTTATCCTCGCCGTTGTAAACATCCGGTTTTACCAAACCTTGTTCATTAGTTGTATCTGTGTTTTCCATTTTCTTAAATCTCCTTTTTGAAAGTTAATAACTTCTCCGAAATTAAAGCTTAACGCTATTGGTTCGGGTTTTTGATGTCTTTGCGCCCAAAAAAGTTGATACGATTTATTTTAAGAAAAAGTTCACAGTGTTCAAACTTGACAAATTATTTCTGAAAATGAGAAAGTAAGTAAGCACTTACTTATGAATGGAGAGTTTAATAAAAGTTGATTAAAGAAACGGAAATTACCGAAGCATTTTCACAGACGACAAGCCGTATGTCAGGCGACGAACGGCGAATGCAGATTTTGCAGATTGCGATCAAACTGTTCTCGCAAAAAGGATTTAGAGGCGCGACGACCAAAGAAATCGCGGCGGCAGCGGGCATTTCCGAAGCAATGGTGTTCCGGCACTTCGCGACGAAACACGAGCTTTACCACGCCATATTGGATTTTAAGGCGTGCGAGGGCGGAATGAAAAATCTGCCTTGGGAAGATGAAATTGAGAAAAGGGCGGTTGATGAAAACGACGATTATAAAGTTTTTTACAATCTTGCGATAAACGCGCTTCGCCATCACAAGGAAGATACCGATTTTATGCGGCTGTTATTATACTCGGCGCTTGATGAGCACGAACTTTCACAGATTTTTTTCGATGAATTTGTGGCGCGCATTTACGAATTTTTCAGTTTATATATTAGTAAACGTCAAAAAGACGGCGCGATGCGCGACAATGTCGAGCCGCGCGTTGTCGTTCGCGCCTTTCTCGGAATGCTGATTCACCATTCGCTCAATAATATCTTGTGGGACAAAAAGCGGCGTTTACTCGATGTTTCCGATGAACAGGCGGCACACGAATTCACGACGATTTTGCTTGCGGGAGTAAAAAAATAACTTCCCGTTGAGTAGTGCACAGTGCGCAAAGAAAAATGAAAATACGAGAATTTACAAAGATAACGGCATATGCTTTTTTAATATTGACTTTAAGCTTGCTAATTAATGCCTGCGGCAACTCGAGAGCGGAAAATGCCGCTAATGTCAACGTCAATGTCGAGCCGCAAATTGTTGAAACAACTACCGTTCAGGCGATCGTGCAGAATATGCCGACTTATTTTGAGGCAACCGGAACTCTGGCGAGCGACGCGCAGACAGACGTTGCGCCGACCGTCGGCGGAAAAATCACGACAGTAAACTTCGACATCGGAAGCTACGTCGAGAGAGGAAGCGTTTTAGTTCAACTAGACGACCGCGACGCGCGGATTCGGCTTGAACAGACGCAGGCTCAAGTCGCGCAAGCCGAATCTACTGTGCGGCAGGCGCAGGCGCAGGTGGAACAGGCACGCGCCAATGTGCGGCAAACGCAATCGCGCCTTGGAATTACCGAAGGCTCGAAATTTGATATTGAAACGTTTTCGCAGGTTCGCGCCACCCAGGCACAGCTCGATTTAGCCGAAAAAGAATTAGGACGTTTCGAACGCCTGCTGGAAACCGGAGATGTTTCGCGCTCCGCCTACGACCAGCGCAAAGCGCAGCGCGACCAATTACGGGCGCAGCTCGACGAATCGCGCTCAACCGCCGCCGTGGCAGTTTCGGCAATCCGCACCGCGCAGTCGCAAGTCGAGACGGCGCAAGCCGGTGTCGGAGCGGCGCAGTCAGCGGCGGACGCGGCACGGACGCAAATTGAAACGGCGCGCAAAGCCATTTCCGATGCGGTGATTATCGCGCCAATTACCGGCTACATTGCCGAGCGAACCGCCGATCTGGGTGAATTTGTCTCAACAACGCAAAAGGTTGCGACGATTGTTCGAACTTCAATTTTGCGTCTGCGTATTGATGTTCCGGAACAATCGGTCGGACAGGTTTCAATCGGGCAAGGCGTTTCGGCGCAAGTGAGCGCGTATCCGGACCGCAATTTCAGCGGAACAGTCACGCGCATTTCGCCAAATCTAAACGCGACATCAAGAGTTTTGATTGTTGAAGCTGAAGTCGAAAACGTCGGCGGACTGCTCAAGCCCGGACAATTCGCCACCGTGAGAATAACGCAGTCAACCCCGAAACCGGCAGTGATGATTCCCGTCGCCGCCGTCAAAGCCGACGGTGAAACAAATAAAGTTTTCATCATCAAAGACGGACGCGCCGAAGAACGCATCGTTAAAATCGGTGTCTTGGAAAACAATCTGATCGAAATTCAGCAGGGCGTTCAGGAAAACGAATTGGTAGCAATTAGCAATATCGGACAAATTTATGACGGCGTTTCGGTCAGCCAATAAAAAAGTCCCAAGACCCAAGTCTCAAGAGTCTCAGGTCTGTGTTATGCAGGTTGGATTGAAAATAATAGTTAGAGTGAAGGAGAGCAAATTTATGGCGTTGATTCAGAAATTTGAGGATTTGGAAGCGTGGAAGATTTCAAGAGAAGTAACGCGAGAGATTTACCGGATTTCTAAAAATCAATCGTTCGCTCGTGATTTCGGATTGCGTGACCAAATTTGCCGGGCTTCGGTTTCTACAATGTCGAATATCGCCGAAGGTTTCGAGCGTGACGGCGATAAGGAATTTATCAATTTTCTATCAATCGCTAAAGCCTCGTCTGGCGAAGTTCGCTCACAACTTTATGTCGCTCTTGACCAAGAATATATCTCAGAAAACGATTTCAATTTTCTCTACGGCAAGACGACGGAAAACAGCCGGGTAATTGCAGGGCTAATAAAATACCTAAAACAATCGGATTTAAAAGGAAGAAAGTTCAAATAGATTCAACCTCTCGACTTGGGACTTTTGGGACTTGGGTCTTGAGACTTAAAAGATTATGCAATGGTTAGCAGAAGTTTGTGTGAAGCGTCCGGTGTTTGCGACGATGTTGATTTTATCGCTCGTGACGGTCGGCGCGTTTTCATTTTTTTCGCTTGGTCTCGATTTATTTCCGAAAATTGATTTTCCGACGATTACGATCACAGTGATTAATCCGGGCGCGTCGCCGCAGGAAATCGAAACGGAAGTGACGGAGAAAATCGAAGAAGCCGTTAATACAATTAGCGGAATTGACGAATTGCGCTCGACTTCGGTTGAAGGCGCGGCTCAGGTTTTCGTTCAATTCGTGCTGGAAAAAGATGTCAACGTCGCCGCGCAGGAAGTCGAAAATCGCGTGCAGACGGTGATTCCGCGTCTTCCACAAACCGCCGAGCAGCCGACCGTTCAAAAATTAGATACAGATGCCACACCGGTTTTGCGCATCGTCGTTTCCGCGCCAACCAATCTGCGCGAGGTGACGGAGTTCGCTAAAAACAAAGTCAAAGAGCGCATCGAATCAATTAACGGTGTCGGGCAAGTAACAATTATCGGCGGTCGCGAGCGGCAAATCAACGTCTGGATTGACCCTGACAAAATGCGTTCTTACAGCATCACACCGGCGGAAGTCTCGAACGCTTTGCGGATTCAGAATATCGAATTTCCGAGCGGCAGATTGGATGCCGGCGCAACTGAAGCAAGCGTCAGAACTTTGGGAAAAATCCAAAAGCCAGAACAATTTGCCGATGTCGTCGTCGCCACGCGCGGCACGTATCAGGTCCGAGTCAAGGACATCGGCTATGTAGAGGACGGTGCGGAAGAACTTCGCACCGAAGCCAGGCATAACGGTAAGCCCGCCGTAAGTTTGGTTGTTTCCAAGCAATCGGGACAAAACACAGTCGCTGTCGCGCAGGAATTAAAAGAGAGATTAAAGGAAATCGAGGCGACGTTGCCCTCGAGTTATCGAATGCAGGTGATCGGCGACAACTCGATTTTTATCGAAAATTCGCTGAATGCGATTGAAGAGCATTTAATTGTCGGCGGACTACTCGCGGCGGGCGTCGTCTTTTTATTTCTGTGGAGTTTTCGCTCGACAATTATTGCCGCGCTCGCCATTCCGACTTCGATTATTTCGACATTTGCGCTGATGTACGCGATGGGCTACACGCTCAATTCGATCACGATGCTTTCGCTGACACTGATGGTCGGCATCGTGATTGACGACGCGATTGTGGTTCTCGAAAACATCTATCGCTTCGTTGAAGAAAAAGGAATGCATCCGTTTCAGGCGGCGATTGAAGGCACGCGCGAAATTGGTTTGGCGGTTCTGGCGACAACCCTCAGCTTGATGGCGGTTTTCGTTCCCATCGGTTTTATGCAGGGCATCGTCGGACGTTTTATGTCGTCGTTCGGTCTGACGGCTTCGTTCGCCATTTTTATTTCGCTGATTGTGTCGTTCACTTTAACGCCGATGCTCGCGGCGCGTCTGATTAAGCCGCACAAAAAAGAAGAAGAAAATCCGAGTTCCGAATTCAATTTTGAAGGTGAGGAACATTCCCCTGAAACTCACGACGACGGAATGAACAACGATGGAATGATTGAAAATCGGGAAACTAAAACCGAAAGTCATTCATCATCGGGCGCGAAAAACGCGCGGTTTTACCGCTATATTGACTCGACTTATACGTGGCTTTTGAAATTTTCGATGGGGCATCGCTGGCTGATTGTGCTGCTGTGTGTCCTTGTTTTTATCAGCATTGTTCCGCTGTTTATGTTCGTCGGCAAAAACTTTCTGCCTGTTGACGACCAATCGCAATTTGAAATCTCGATTCGCGCGCCCGAAGGTAATTCGCTCTCAGCGACTTCGCAGCTTTTTGAGCGCATCGCAGCGGACGTTCGCAAAATACCGGGCGTGACTGACACGCTGACGACCATCGGCGGCGGACAGCAAGGTATCGTCAATAACGGCACGATTTACGTTCGTCTGTCGGAAATCGGGATGCGCGAAAAATCGCAGGAAGAATTGATGGTTTCGGCGCGTGAATTGTTGAAGAATTTTCCGCCGGAACTGAGAACCGGTGTCCAGCAGGTGCAAGCGTTTTCGGGCGGCGGTTTCCGCAACGCCAACGTGCAGTTTTTGATTTCGGGACCAGACTTAAAAGTTCTGGAGGATTATTCCGCTAAACTGCTTGAAAAAATGAAAACGATTCCCGACGCGGTTGACGTCGATTCTACTTTAATCAGCGGTAAACCCGAAGTGCAATTGGAAGTTAATCGCGACACGGCAGCCGATTTAGGCGTTCGCATCGGCGATGTGTCCCAAGCATTAAATACTTTGGTTGCCGGAACCGAAGCGACGACTTTTAACGAAGGAACCGACCAATACGAAGTTCGAGTTCGCGCGATAAACAATTTCCGCACGGATGTCGAAGGCTTGAAGCGCCTGATCGTTCCTTCGAGTAAACCGGGCATCGGATTCGTCTCGCTCGACCGGCTCGTCACGGTCAAAGAAGGAACCGGACCGAGTTCGGTTGACCGCCTGAATCGGCAGCGACAAGTCACATTGCTGGCGAACACTCGTCCGGGAGGCTCGGCGACGAGCATAACGTCGGAGATTGACAGTTTCGTCAAAGAATTGAGTTTGCCGACCGGGTATCGAACCGGCTACGTCGGGCAGTCGAAAGAACTCGGCAAATCGCTGTTTTATTTCGCGCTCGCTATTTCGCTGTCGTTTATTTTTATGTATATCGTGCTGGCGGCGCAGTTTGAATCGTTTATCCATCCGATTACGATTCTTTTAACTTTGCCGCTCTCGATTCCGTTCGGCATTGTCAGCCTGCTTATTGCCGGGCAGACCGTTAATATCTTTTCGGGTTTGGGACTATTGCTTCTCTTTGGCGTGGTGAAAAAGAACGCGATTTTGCAGATTGACCATACGAATCGTCTGCGCGAGCAGGGAATGAGCCGCTATGATGCGATTATCCAGGCGAACCGCGACCGTCTGCGACCGATTTTGATGACGACAATCGCGCTCGTCGCCGGAATGATTCCGCTCGTCGTTTCGACCGGCGCGGGCGCGGGAACTAATCGTTCAATCGGCGTTTTGGTTGTCGGCGGTCAAAGTTTGTGTCTGCTTTTAACCTTGCTCGCCGTTCCGGTTTTTTATTCGCTTTTTGACGATGCGACCGAGTGGCGTCTTTTCAGCCGCCTGAATAGTTTTTCGACGAAAACATTTGGCGGTATGAAACGAAAATTTTCGACGGCGACAAGTTCGCTGTTCAGCAAAAAACAAAATGCCGAATGAAAAAGACAATCCGGGCGTGATTGCACCGCCGCCATTGATTTTCTTAAGTGGTTTGCTTGTCGGCGGTCTTATAAGCGGGTTTTTCCCCGTCGAAATTTTGCCGAGAACTTTGGCAGTTATTGCAGGAATTTCGTTGGCAGTTGCGGGTTTGACAATTATTTTGACGGCGATTGTGCAGATGCGGCGGGCTAAAACAAATGTCGAGCCCTGGAAACCGACGACGGCGATTTTAGACGAGGGACTTTACGCGGTCAGCCGCAATCCGATTTATTTGGCAATGGCATTGATTTATCTCGGAATCGCCTTTTTATTCAACTCGTTTTGGTTTCTGCCGCCGCTTGTTTTAGTTTTACCCGCAATTCATTTCGGCGTGATTTTGCGGGAAGAAAAATATCTCGAACGCAAATTCGGCGACGAATATTTAAATTACAAAACCAGCGTCCGGCGCTGGATTTGAGCGGTTTCTTTGAGCAATTTTATTTATACGGTTTTATGTTTACCCGATTTGTTCGACGAATTCGGGGAGGTTTTATGAAGCAGTTGATACAAAAGTTTTCATACATTTTAATTTTGATTTTACTCGGCTTCGGAACGATTTTGGCACAAGAGGCAACGCCTTCGCCGTCGCTAACTCCGACTCCTGAAAATCAGGCAAAACCGGTTGACGACGCGCAAAACGTCCAGCCGGAAAACTTGCAGGGCGTTCCTGTCGTCGCTCCGAATTATGAATCCAGAGACCGCAATTTTCCAGAACTTGGACGAGTCGGCGTTGATATGATGCAGCAAAAGCCGCTTTCACTGAGAGAAGCGATCGTGCTTGCGCTTGAGAATAACAAAGACATTGAAGTTTCGCGCCAGAACGTGCGGATTGCCGAGTTTGATTTGACCGCCGGCGAAGGTTTTTACGAGCCGCGCTTTTCAGGCAACACGCAGTATGAACGCGCCACCATTCCGAATGTCAGTATTTTCAGCACGAATAAAACGACGACCAACAGCTCGATTGTCGGTAATGCGCGTTATCAAGGCTTTATCAAAAAATTCGGAACCATTTACGCGGCGGAATTTAACAATACGCGGGTTGGAACCGACAATCCGATTTCTATTTTGAGTCCGCAATACAACACCGGTCTGACTTTCAGCGTCACACAGCCGCTTCTTCGCGGGCGCCGGTTTGACAGTCAAAGGCGCCTAATCGAAATTGCCAAGCGTAATCTTTCTTTGACCGATACGCAATTTCGCCAGCGCTCAATCGAAATTATTGCCGGCGTCCAGCGCGCTTACTGGGATTTGACTTACACGCTCAGAAATCTGCAGGTTCAGCGCGACGCCGTTCGGGACGCGAAAGACCAACTAATGCACAATCGCCGACTCGTTGAGGAAGGCATTCTCGCGCCGGTTGATATTATCGCGGCGGACACGCAGGTGGCGAATTTCGAGCAGAATGTTTACGCGGCTCTGGAAGATGTCAATCGCGCCGAAAATAATTTGAAAAATCTGATTGCGCAAAACCGCAGCGATTCGATTTGGAACGAATCACTCGTCCCGACCGACCCGGTTGAAATCGATGCGCCAAGCACTACTCTGCCCGAAGCGCTCGACCTGGCGCTCCAGAATCGCCCGGAAATCGAGTTGAATACAGTTGCCGCGGACATCAACGAAATTGACCGCCGTTTTTATCGCGAACAGGCAAAACCGCAAGTTGATTTAGTGGCAAGTTACACGACGGCGGGCATCGGCGGAAGCGAAAATCAAAATTTCAGAAGTCCGTTCGGCACAGTCTGCGAGCCGAACGCCGCCGATTATCAAAGTTGTTTGGCGCGTCAGGGATTGCAGCAAGCACAGCAACAGACGTTTTTGCAGGGCATCGGCGGGGCGGGATCAACCGTGACGGATATTTTTGCTAATCGTTATCCGACCTTTCGCGCCGGTGTGCAATTTAATATTCCTCTGGGAAACAAAGTCGCCAAAGCGCAGCTTGGAAAATCGCTGGTGGAAGGCGAGCGTATCAAAACGCAGCGCGAACAGGCGGAACAAAATATTCAGGTTGAAGTCAGGAATACTCTGCAAACGGTCAGAACATCCGAAGCGCGTCTGCGTTCGGCAGCGATCTCGCGTGAAAACAGCGAAAAACAATACGCCTCTGAACAGCGCAAACTCGATTCGGGACAATCTGATATTTATAAAGTTCTCGAACGCCAGACGGCTTTGACCACCGCCAGAAGCAACGAACTCCGCGCTCAAACAGAACTAAACAAAGCAATTGCCGAGTTGCAGCGCGCCACCGGAAATTCCATGAAGGCAAATAATGTTGAAGCGCGGCTTCGTCATTAGTTTGACAAACTTTTCAAACGCTTTGTCATCTGAGTGAATGTTCGACTCGGACGAAAAAATTGGTTCGAACTTCAATTCTAATAAAGAAGATTTGACAGCAAATCATTTTCGGACAAAAATCAGAAAGTTTATATGAAAAGGACAGAACGCCAGTTGAGAAAAATTTTAATCGCGCTCGGATTGCTTGTTTTAGTTTTTATAAATTTTTCGATTGATGCTAAAGCGCAGGATGTAGTTGATAAAACGGTGGCAACCGTCGGCGATGGCGTTGGTGTTCCCGAACTGATTACTTTTTCGGACTTGCTCTGGCAACTTGCTCTGCAGCCCGGCACGCCGCTTCGTCCGCCGAGTTCGGAAGATTTGAACCGTGCGCTGCAACTGCTGATAAATCAACGTTTATTTGCGCTGGAAGCGAAAAGAGTTCCGCGATCCGCGCCGACACAAGCAGAGATAGATGCCAAAATAAAAGACGTT
>JALZOH010000319.1 GCA_030857305.1 Acidobacteriota bacterium | reverse complement strand
GTAAATCTTCAATTACACGCGGCGCAGCAGTGGTTATATCACCGATATACTGCACATTCTTATGTCCGAATTCATTGATTTTTTCGGCGAGGATTTCTGCTGTTACGCCTTCGATCGGTTGTTCGCTGGCGGCATAAATATCAAGCAGATAAAGCGCGTCGGCATTATTAAACGAGCGCGCAAAATCTTCCATCAATTCGTTTGTGCGCGTGAAGCGGTGCGGCTGAAAAATAACCACTGTCCGCTGTCCGCCTGACCCGTTTTTTGCCGCCGAAAGTGTCGCCAAAATCTCGGTCGGATGATGTCCGTAATCGTCAACAACGGTAATTCCGCGTGATTCGCCCTTGAACTGAAAACGACGATCGGCATTCTTAAATTTTCTAAAGGCTTCGGCAATTTGGCTGAACGGAATTTCAAGTTCAAGCGACACGGTTGTCGCAGCTAAAGCGTTATAAACGTTGTGTTTGCCCGGCACCGGCAAATTTATTTCACCTAACACTTCACTCCCTTTCCAAACCGTAAAATTCGAACCGAAGGTTTCGTTATAAAAAATGTTGTGCGCGGAGACGTCAGCTTGCGCGGTAAAACCGTAGGTGACACGACGGCGCTTGATAAACGGAATGATTGCTTGCACATTCGGGTCGTCGAGACAAATAACACACGCGCCGTAGAACGGGACTTTGTTGGCAAAATCCGTAAAACACTGCGTAACGTCGTCCATTCCTTTGTAGGATTCCATATGTTCGCGGTCGATATTCGTCACGACGGAAATCGTCGGGTTAAGCATCAAAAAAGAACGGTCGCTTTCATCCGCTTCGATGACAAACCAATCGCTCGTGCCGAGTTTGGCGTTTGAGCCAAGCGTGTCAACTACGCCGCCGACAATCGTTGTCGGTTCGACTCCGGCGTGTCCCAAAATTGTCGCCACCATCGAAGTGGTTGTTGTTTTGCCGTGCGAACCGGCAATTCCGACCGAATAAGGTTTTAAGGTCATTAGCTCGGCAAGCATTTCAGCACGCGGGATTACGGGGATTTTATTTTCCCGTGCAAAAATTATTTCCGGATTATCTTCTTTTACCGCCGATGAATAAACGACCACCTGCGCTTCGCCCACATTTTCCGCCGCGTGTCCTTCGTATATTTCCGCCCCAAGTTTTTCAAGTCGTTCGGTGTTTTTTGACTTGTTCAAATCCGAGCCCGTAACTTGAAATTCGAGATTGCACAAAACCTCAGCAATGCCGCTCATACCGATGCCGCCAATGCCAATGAAATGAATATTTTTAACGTGCCGAAACATTTCGATTTTGGATTTTAGATTTTGGATTTTGGATTTCGTGAAATCTGCAATCTCGAGCCTAAAATCATTTTTTTCCTTTTCCTTTAGCTAAATTTTCAATTAAATTAACCGTAACTTTTGCCGCGTCCGCTTTTGCCAATTTCTTCGCCGAAGTTTCCATCGCGGTAATTTTTTCAGGCGAAGAAATAAAGCTTTTTATTTCGTGGGCTAATTTTTCACCGTTCAAATCTTTTTGCAAAATCATTTTTGCCGCCCCTGATCGCTCTAATGCTTCAGCGTTTCTACGCTGGTGGTCGTCAGCCGCCGTCGGCAGCGGGATCATAATCGCGGCTTTTCCCGCCGCTGCCAGCTCCGCGCAAGTCGTCGCTCCCGCCCGGCAAATTATCAAATCGCTCTCAGCAAATTCGGAAACCATATCCGAAATATATTTGCGAATATCCGCCGTTTCCCAACCGGCGCGTTTGTATAACTCTTCATTTTTTTCAAAATCCAGCTCGCCTGTCTGATGAACGATGTTTAATTTATATTTGTCCGCTTCCAAAAACCGTAACGCTTCGGTCATCGCGTTATTGATCGCCCTCGCACCTTGCGAACCGCCGAAAATCAAAATATTCAATTGCGCGCCCCGCGCTTTCGGCAAAATGTCAAAAAACTCTCCGCGCACGGGATTTCCCGTGACAATTCCTTTTTTGCCGAAATACGGCAAAGCTTCGTCAAATGTCAAAGCCGCTTTTGTCACAAATGGCGCAAGCCGGCGGTTTGTAAATCCGGGCAGCGCATTTGAATCCATCACGAGCGTCGGAACGCGCATTAGGCTTGCCATCAACAAAACCGGACCGGAAACATATCCGCCCGCGCCAACTACCGCATCAGGCTCGAATTCCCTGATTAGCTTTCGCGCTTCAAAAAAACTTTGCGGCAAAACCCATAAGCCTTTTATTTTTCCGAGCAATCCGACGTTTTTTAATCCCGCGCTGTTGATTAAAGCCAGCTCGAAGCCATTTTCGGGAACGATTTTTGTCTCTAATCCGCGCGCCGTCCCGACAAACAAAACTTTGGAATCGGCACTCCGCCGCAGGATTTCTTTAGCGACGGCAATTCCCGGATAGATATGTCCGCCTGTTCCGCCTGCGGCGATTAAAATATTCATAACTTAGCAGGCATTACCAGTAAGCATTCAATTTCTCACTTATACTGCTAACTGCCATTGCCTAACCGCCGACTTTCTATTTCAAACCTGTCTGCCCGCGCTTTCGGCGACGCGGAACGGTTTCGTAATGGTCATTTTTTACGTCAACCTTGACCTCAACACTTCCCGCATACTGCGATATATTCAGAAGGATTCCGATGGCGCAGAGCGTAACGACGATTGATGAACCGCCGTATGAAATAAACGGAAGCGGTATGCCTTTTGCCGGCAGCATCGAAATCACAACGCTGATGTTAAAAAGCGCCTGCACGATTATTCCCGTCACGATGCCGATGCCGAGCAGCATCGAAAATCGGTCGGGAGCCAGCAGCGCCGCGCGCGTGCCGCGCCATAAAAGCAGACCGAATGCCAGCACGACTGCTAAAGTTCCGATTAAACCTAATTCTTCGCCGACCACCGCAAAAATAAAATCAGAATGCGGATACGGCAAATAAAAAAGTTTCTGCTGACCTCGCGCGAACCCTTCACCTACAACTCCGCCCGACCCGATGGCATAAAGCGATTGGACAACTTGATACCCGGCATCGTCGGCGTGTTTAAACGGGTCGGCAAAAGCCATTAAGCGTTCAACGCGCCACGGTGCAATAATCAGCGCGCACGTACCGATAAATAGTAATCCGAGACCGACTGCCGCGAGATGGAGAATCTTTGCTCCGGCGGCAAAATACATGGCGATAAATACGGCGCATAAAACCATCGTCGTTCCCAAATCAGGCTCGAGGATAATCAGGCTGCCGAAAAATCCCAAAACCAAAGCGCACGGTAAAACAGTTTCTTTTAATTCGCCGACCGTATCTTCGTTTTTTGTTAAAAAGTATGCGAAAAAAACCGGCAAAGCAATTTTGGCGATTTCCGAAGGTTGAAACGAAAACGTAGGAAAACGTATCCAACGACGAGCCCCGTTGATCGGCGGAAAGCCGAATACGGCAAGAAGGAGAACGGCGGTGACAGCAAGAAGTCCATAAACGATTATTTTGTTCTGATACCAGCGATAATCGATTCTGCTCGTCAGATACATAATCAAGAGACCTGCCAGCGTAAATCCAAATTGCTTGTAGAAATACGTAAACTGGCTTTCTCCGTGCGTTTCCTTCAAAGCAATCATTGCCGATGCGCTGTAAACCATCACTGTTCCAAACAACGCAAGGCTCGCGGCAATCGCGAACAAAAACCAATCAATTTTTAGCTTTTTAACCATTCTTTTAAAACAAGTCCAAAATTTAAAGTTCAAAGGCTAAAGTCCAATCTCTAAAGTTCGTGTCGGTTCCGCAGGTTGACCTTCGACT
>JALZOH010000318.1 GCA_030857305.1 Acidobacteriota bacterium | reverse complement strand
TCGATTGAACCGAGCCGATCGCTGATGCCGAGAATTTGCGCCGGGTAGAGCGTAACGGATTTTAGAGCTTCTTCCTTCGATAAACCGTAAGCCGATGCAAGCCCCGCGTGATACGGCAAATCGCGCACTTCCGCGCCGTCGTTGCCCGTTGCAATGCAGAATTTCACGCCCGCCTGCTGTAATTTTGAAGGAGCTTCAAACAAATAATCATACGGATCATCATCACGCACCGGAAGATTGTAAATATTTGTATAAATGACGGAAATATTATTCTGTTTCAGTTCATTCGCTGATTTCCAAGCCTCTTGCCCGCCCATAATGATGGCTTTAACCTTCGTGCCTTTGACAAAATTTATTACGCCGCGAATGTCTCTCTCACGTTCGGCGGTGAAAATCATCGGTTTTTCGCCGCGCACAAAAGGTATCATCGCGTCCATTTTCAAATCAGTCGTCGAATACGGCAGAGATTTATCTCTGGCATACGCTTCTTTGACTTTGGCGTAATTTTCCGTGTCCGCAAACATCTTTTTCAAATCTTCGAGGTTTTTGTCTCGATTTTTGACGGCTAGGGTGAAATCTACCGTTTGCGGTCCGACTCCCGGATTAAATCCGCCAAAAGTGGCGATGCGCGGAAAATTCACGACCAATCCAAAGTTTGGAACAATCGCCATTTCCGCCTGCGTCGAACCATTGAGATTGATAACAGCCGCTTGACCTGAAATCACGCCGCCGACCGGCATCGAAAGAACTGTTGTAACGCCGTTGACGCGCGTCACATTGATGTGGGCGCTGTGCGGATTTACGCCGACGATGGCTTTTGCATTGGCGTTCATCGTCCCCGTTTCGGAAACATCAACCGAACCGGGCACACCGCCGCCGATTTCTACAAGCCCCATATTTGTTCCGGCATCGATCATTCCCGGATAAACGCTAAAACCTTTGGCGTCAATCGTTTCCGCGCCGCTCGGAGCCGTTACATTAGCTCCGACAGCGGCAATTTTTCCGTTTTGAATGACCACCGTTCCGCTTTCAATTGTCGCGCCGGAAACCGTTACGATACGCGCATTTGTAATTACAAAAGTTCCCGCTCTACCCGTTTGATTTTGCTGCGAAGCATCGTTTTGCGCACTTACATTCAAGAAAATCAAACTACTGATGAACGCCGATAAACACAGATGGAAGACAGGTTTTATAATTCGTAATTCGTGATTCTTAGTTTGTAATTTCATTATTTGTTTCCTCCGTCCACGTCATCACGGTGCGCTTCTCGTTTTTCTCGCGGCACAACCGGCAGTGTGGTAGCCGCGCCGCTGGCAGGAGCGCGATTGATATCCATTTTCTCGAGTGTTTCGCGCTCTTTTTGGATTTCCGCGCGTTTTTGCAAATCCTTGCTTCGGTCAAAATAAACTTCGCCGTCAATCATCGTCATTTCGGGACGGGCGTAAACGCTGAACGGATGCGCATTCCAAATCACAATGTCGGCATCTTTTCCCAACTCAATTGAGCCGGTGCGCTTGTCAATTCCCAGTTGTTTCGCCGGATTCAATGTAATCATTTTCAGCGCATCCTGTTCGGGCACGCCGCCGTATTTCTCAACTTTCGCCGCGTCCAAATTAAGGCGTCTGGCGCGTTCGTCCGAATCGGAATTGATCGAAACAAGTACGCCGTTTTTCCACAAAATAGCAGCGTTATACGGAATCGAATCGTAAGCCTCGAGCTTATAACCCCAACTGTCGGCAAAAATCGAAGCGCCCGTTCCGCGTTTGGCAATTTCCGGCGCGATTTTGTAGGCTTCGAGCGCATGCTGCAAAGTTGCGACCTTAAAACCGAATTCGTCGGCAAGCAGAAGCAAGTTCAAATGCTCGTCCGAACGATAACCGTGGGCGTGGACGAGGCGTTTGCCTTCGAGAATTTCAACGATTGGGTCGAGTTCTAAACTGCGGCGCGGCGGAACCGCCATTTTGTCGTTCTTGGCAACTTTGGCACGATAATCGTCCCAGGATTTTTTATAATCTCTGGCGCGAATAAAAGCGCTGCGGATAACTTCCATCGTTCCCATTCGCGTTATTGCGTAACGCGGTGTTTGTCCGGGCTGCGGATTAGCGCCGACGCGCTTTGGATTTTCGCCGAGAGCAAACTTAATTCCCGGAGGCGCGCCCTGAACTATAAAATCTTCGACGGGGCGACCGTATTTGTATTTGACCACCGTATTTTTTCCGCCGATCGCGTTTGCCGAGCCGTGCAGCAGATTTGCAGCCGTTACGCCGCCCGCCAGTGCGCGGTAAATCGATATATCGGTTGGATTGAGCACGTCACGAACATTCGTCATCGAAGTTACGCTGGACGTCGCTTCGTTGACCGCATCAAGCATCGTATGCGAGTGGCAATCAATAATTCCGGGTGAAATAAATTTTCCGGTCGCATCAACGATTTGTGCCCCGGATGATGCTTTTAAGTCTTTACCGATTTTTGTGATTTTGCCTTTTTGAACGAGGATGTCCGTATTCTGGAGCGTTCCGTTAGCTGCTGTCAAAACGGTTGCGTTGCGAATCAAAATTTCATTTTTATCTTGCCGATTTTGGGCAAAACTTGTTTGCCATACAATCGTTAACATTAAAATATTCAGAACAAAAGCGAAGATTTTTTTCATTTCCAATTCTCCAAAGGAATGTCTAAAAGATTTGTTTCGTTTGATAATTACGGTGTTTTCGTTCCGCTAAACGGGAATGCGCCCTGCGGTGTCGTAAAAGTGCCGCTCACCTGATTTCCGGTAACTCTGCCGTCAACAATAATATCAATTGTCGAGCCACCGAACTCAGCCGTGGTTGTAAAGGTAAAACCTTCCGCCGTTACTTTTCCGTCTTTAACAGATGTTGTACCAAGCTGGGTCTGTAAACTTCCGGTTAAAATCGCTTCCTGCTGTATCAAATTCAAAGTTCCCTGCAGGGGTTGCCCGGGAATCTCGATAGTTATGGCATAAACGCCGCCGACGGTTGCCAGCGCAGTCGGCTGATTTTCGCCGCCTGGTCTGCCGGTTCCGCCCGGTCTTCTTTCATCTGCTTTCGGCGCTGCTTTTACTTCAAAAAGCTTGCCGTCCACAAAAACGTGCGTCACGACTTTTGTTTTATCAAAAACGCCGCCGCGAAGCACTGCGAGATTAGCAATCTTGCCGGGTTCAATCGAGCCGAGACGGTTTTCAACGCCGAGAATTTCAGCCGACGATAAAGTCATTGCACGGATTGCCGCGTTTCTATCCAAACCGTTTTCGACGGCTTTACCGGCATTGGTTAAAAAGTCCGCGATGTTTAACATTCCGCCTGATTGAAATGCGAATTTTACGCCTGACTGGGCAAGTCGAGCGGCAGTCTTTGGAGTTTCCGCCCGCAGCCTTAGAATTTCTATGCTTTCCGCGTCGGCTTCCGGCGAAGCGGCGGCGGTTCGCTTTGGAAAATTCAAAGAAAGCAAAACCGGAACATTTTGCGCTTTCAGACGGTTTGCAACTTTCCAGGCTTCCTGCCCGCCGGCAATAATCGCTCTAAGTTTAAATTCTCCGGCTAAATCAAGAGCGCGAATAATTTCGATCTCCAAATTCGCATTAAACACCACGGGCATTGTGCCATTCAGAACGGGAATCAGCGCATCGAGCGAAGCGTCGGCGTCGGGACGTTTCAAACCGCGCGGATTTTTGTCATACAATTTCCTGACTTCCTGAAGCCGTCCGGCATCGAGAAACATCTGCCGCATCGCCGAAAAAGTTCCGAGCAGAGAACCCGGATAACCACCTCGCAGCGTGG
>JALZOH010000317.1 GCA_030857305.1 Acidobacteriota bacterium | reverse complement strand
GATTTACGAAATCTCGAAGCGGTGAATGTGGCGCGGCAAGTAAAACTTTAGGAAAATTAACCATTTTATTTACCGTTTTCCGCGCGAAAGGAATAATAAGCCCGGAATTCCGCATTGACAAAAACGATGAGTTGGAAAGCGATACATAATTGGTTTTTGGGTTTGGGTACGGAATACGGCGTGAATCCTTTGATTTTCGGGGCGATTTATATCGGGGCGATTCCGTTTTTTTTGTTTCGATAGCCTGGCTGATTAGAAATTACCGCCGAAAGAAATCCATCGTCTTGCCCGGGCTTTCGGCGATGTTTTTCTTCGTTTCCGCTTACATTTATTTAATTTTCGTAGGAAAAAATTTTCTGTTCTGGGTATATGGAATGGTGGTTCTGTTGATTGCTGGCGGCGCGTTTTTGACAATCAAAAAAGTGCGACGGCAAAAGGGCGAAGTAAAAAAAGACCATTAAAGCAGTATTTCATACTGTTCGGATAAAATACTAAGAAGATGTCCGAAACCTACGATTTAATTGTGATTGGCGGCGGCTCGGCGGGACTCGTCGCGGCTGGCGGTTCGGCAACGCTCGGAGCAAAAGTCGCGCTGGTCGAGAAAAAAGCGCTCGGCGGCGATTGCCTTTATACAGGTTGCGTGCCGTCGAAAACGATGATTAAATCGGCGCGTTTCGCACATCACGCAAGAGAAGCGGGCAAATACGGCTTTCAAGATTTAGAGCCGAAATTTCTTGACGATTCTTTCGCTTCAATTACAAATCGAGTCCAGAACGTCATCGAAATTATCGAGCATCACGACGCGCCGGAAGTTTTCGAGAAAATGGGTGTGGAAGTCGTTTTCGGAACGCCGAAATTTATTAATCCGAACGAAATCGAAGTATCTTTGAAAAGTTCGGGCGAAAAGCGCGTGATGCGGGCAAAGCGTTTTTGTATCTCGACAGGTTCATCACCATTCATTCCGCCGGTTGAAGGCTTGCAGGAAACGGGTTTTATCACCAACGAAAAAGTTTTTCAAATTAAAGAATTGCCGAAACGCCTAATTTTGTTAGGCGCAGGCGCAATCGGAGTAGAACTCGGACAATCTTTCGCCCGCTTCGGCTCTCAGGTTACGATGGTTGAATCGGCTGACCGCATTTTGATTAAAGAGGACGAAGAAGTTTCCGCGTTGATGGAAAAACTTTTGAAGGAAGAAGGTTTAGAAATCCTAACAAAAGCTAAAGCCGTCAAAGTTCATAAATCGGCGAACGGCGCGAAAGTCGTAACAATCGAATCTAACGGCAAAACTTTCGAGATTGAAGCCGACGAAATACTCGTCGCGGTCGGTCGGCAACCGAACGTTAACGGTTTAGACCTCGAAAAAGCGGGCGTAGAATTCGACGAAAAGCAGATAAAAACCAACGGTTATCTGCAAACTTCCGCCAAACACATTTTCGCGGCGGGCGATGTGACGGCGCATTTTCAGTTTACGCATATGGCGGATTACGAAGCGCAAATCGTCATTCAAAATGCGTTTGCGCCGTTTCCTTTCAAAAAGAAAACGGATTTCCGCGTCGTGCCGTGGGCGACATTTACCGAACCGGAAATCGGGCGCGTCGGGATGACCGAAGCTGAAGCCAAAAAGAAATTCGGCGGCGATTTCAAAATATATAAAGTCAATTTTACCGAAAACGACCGCGCCCAAACAAGCGGCGCGACGACGGGTTTTGCGAAAATCGTTACCAACAAAAATCGAATCGTCGGCGCGACATTGGTCGGCGAACACGCCGGAGAATTGATTCACGAATTTGTCTGGGCGATGAAGGAAAAATTGAAAGTTTCGGATTTGAACAAAATCATTCGAGTTTATCCGACATTAGCGAAAATCACGCAGGCAATCGGCACGGAAGCGACGCTGGAAACTTTGAAATCGCCGTTCGCACAAAAATGGTTTAAGCGATATTTGAAAGTTTGGCGTTAGCGTTTCTCACTTTTGAAGATGAATCAAAACTCAAACAAGTTTAATCCCGTCATCATCGTAATGGCGAAAGTTCCGCGCGTCGGACAAGTAAAAACGCGGCTGCGACCATTTTTGACTGATTATCAATGCGCGGAATTGGCGATTTGTTTTTTGAAAGATACGGTTGCAAAAGCAAAGAGCGTTTCGCAAAACGTCATCGTCGCGTTCACTCCGGCGGACGGCGAAAAAGAGATTGAAAATCTTTTGCCGGGCGGAACCGCGTTGATAAAACAAGAAGGAAATGATTTGGGTGAAAGACTCGCTTCCGCGATTAAATTCGGAGAGAATAAAAATTTCAATTCCATCATCGTCATCGGAACGGATAGCCCGACATTGCCGCCGGATTATATAAAAGCGGCGATAAATTCGTTTCGGAAAAAACAAACCCGAATCGTTCTCGGATCGGCGAAAGACGGCGGTTATTACCTGATTGGCTTGCGAGAATCGGCGACTGGAATTTTTGAAAACGTCGAATGGAGTTCTGAAAAAGTTTTTGAGCAGACGGCGGCAAATGCGCGGAAAATTTATGGCTGCGAGCCAACTGAAATTCCCGTCTGGTATGACGTTGACACGCCAAACGACCTTGCGTTTTTATACGGCGAATTTTTGGAGAACAAGAATTTTTTCGCCGCCGCGCCGGAAACTGCAAATTGGCTTAAAGAAAATAAAAATCTGTTTGATTCGTAAAAGTCCACTTTTTATTGTTTCGGATTTCTGATGGGATAATATCTTTTTGCCAATCGGTTTGGACTTACGCCGAGCCAATATAAACATTGAAAAATCGTCCAGCGCAGAAAAGTCAGAAGGAAACTGCGATTTTCAAATCTGCGCGAAGAAGTTGTAACGATTGCGGAAAGATTCGCTATTTTTCCGGCGCGCTTTAGACGGCGGATAAAATCCAAATCTTCAAAAAGCGGCAACGGTTTGAAGCCGCCAATCTTTTGATAAATATCTCGACGCACAAAAATCGCGGAATCCCCATAGAGCAAGCCGATTTTTCGTAAATTCGGATACAGCCAAGTCATAAATTTCGCCGCTCTCAAATTCCCGTCAAAACAAATCGTAAAATTTCCGCCGACTGTATCGGCATTCTTTAAAGCATTTTTTAATTGTCCGATTGTTTCGGGCGAAGGAATCGTATCGGCGTGTAGAAACCATAAAATACCGCCGCGAGCGAAATTTGCTCCGACGCGCATCTGATTTCCGCGACCGCGTTCGGCATCGAGAACCGTAACGTCGCAGCGTTCGGCAATCAATCGCGTCTCATCCTGACTTCCGCCGTCAACGACAATTATTTCGACGTTTTCATCCAAACTTTTAATCGCGTCAATCGTTCGTTTTAACGACACGGCTTCGTTTAGGGTTGGAATAATTACCGATACCTCAGGCTTCATTGAAGATTATTTGCCGCTTTGTTTCCTTCCGCGGGCTGCCAACTCGGTCTCTGCGTTTCAAAAGGAAGTCTTAAAATCTTCGTCAGCGCGGCATCTTCATGGTTTTGAAAAGCAGGCACGCCAATCACGATTTCAGATTGCGGCACGTTTGTTCTGAGCGTCCCGTGCAGCCAATCCCAAACTGTCAGACCGCTCGACCAGTTGGAATCGGTTTCCGCCCTAATCGCCGAATGATGAATGCCGTGCAGACGCGGCGTAGTGATAAACCGGCTTAGATTTTTTTCAAGTTCGGCGGACAATTCGATGTTGGAATGATGAAAAAAAACTGACGGAAACAAAAGAGCTTGCCAAACCCTAAGCGCGGCGGGCGAAACGCCGATGACGACAATCTGCGCGGCACGCCAC
>JALZOH010000316.1 GCA_030857305.1 Acidobacteriota bacterium | reverse complement strand
TAGTTTAGAGGAAAAAATTTGATAGTCACAATTCAACATTTTAATGGCGCATTTCACCGAGCATAATTTGAATCTCTTGTTTTAAATGTTGTGTAACTGTTTGATACCTTGTTTCGTTATCCATTTCTGAAGTGAGGATTTCCTTCGGATAAAACGGTTTGCCGAACCGCACCTTTACTTTTGAAAATTTGAATTGGCGCGAACTGCGTCCCCAGACTTTATAAAGTCCGTCGAGCGCGACGGGGACAATCGGCAAATCAAGTTCGGTTGCCAGAATCGCCGCGCCCTTTTTAAATTCCTGCAAATCGCCGTCAAAAGCGCGCGTGCCTTCGGGAAAGATGTTTAGAACTTTACCGTGCTTCAAACCGGTCGCGCTCGCCTTCATCGCTTTGAGAAGTTGCGTGTCGGGGTCAATCGGCACGATATTCATAAATCTGGCAATAAACTGCATAAAACTGCTTTGAAAAAATTCGCTCGCTCCGACGACAAAAGAATTTTTTAAGACGTCAAAAGGGTAAGCAGCCGTTACGATAAACGGGTCGAGATAGCTTTGGTGATTGGGGCAAATTAGATATGGTCGTTTGAGTTTTGAAAGTTCTTCCACACCGTCGATTTCTAATTGCAAAAAGAGTTTGCTTAAAAAGCCGACTGATTTGAAAAAGGCAAAAGAAACAAAAGGGAATATTGGTCGTCGTCGCAAAATACCTTGTACTTCAGGAAGATGGTCACTATTTTCGAGAACGATTTTGCCCCAGTTAAAATCGGTAGAGACAACTTCGGCGTTTGCATCTCCGGTCAGTTCTTGCGTCAGTTTGACGACTTCGCCGACAGTCAAAGCATTTGCCGCCTTGTCTGAATCAAATTCGATGTTGAAGGCTTGTTCAAGACTTGCAAAAACTTCTGCCCGCGACAGGGAATCGAATCCCAAATCAATTTCTAGACTCATTCCGGGATGAATTTTATCGACATCTTTGGTGTTTTGTTTGATGGCTTTGCTTAATGCCTGACCGATGTTTGATGAAAGCAGGGCAGTGTCTTCGTCGGTAAAATTCCACTGCTTTTTGGCGGGAGCGCCATTCGTGTCAAAGCCGTTTTGCTCAATTTCTTTTTGCAGCTCGAAACGTTTTATTTTGCGCGTTGCCGTACGCGGTAGAGGCTCGGAACGAACAACATAATCTCTAACGCGCTGGTACTCAGGCAGGGTTCGACCTAAATCATCGAGTTCGTGCCGTATTGCTTCACGCGAATTGGCGATGTTGTTTTGTTTCAAATATGCAAAATCAGGAACGGCGATGGCGATGAGTTTTTCCGCACCTGCCAGATTCGAACTTTCGTCCTTGACGCCGAGAATGCAGATTTCTTCGACCATCGGTGTTTTCGAGTATTGAACTTCTAAATCTTCCGGGTGAATATTTTTCCCGTTCGGCAAAACAATTACGTCTTTCGAGCGTCCGACGATGAAAAGGTCGCCGCCTGCGTCAATTTTTCCCAAATCGCCGGACTTAAACCAGCCGTCTTCGGTGAAAGTCTGTGCGGTTGCTTCCGGGTTTTTGTAATAGCCTTGAAAAACCATTTTGCCGCGTATTAAAACTTCGCCCGCGCCCTCATCGTTGAGTTCGCCGAGCTTGATTTCGGCATAATTAACCGCCTTTCCGACCGAGCCGACCGAACTTCCTTCAAATCTGGTGGAAGAAACCGCGCCGCATGTTTCGGTTAAGCCGTAGCCTTGAATAATCGTAAAACCGAGCGCGTAATATTCGCGCGCGATTTTTTCGTCAAATCGCGAACCGGCGGAAATTGTAATCGAAAGATTGCCGCCGAAGGCATCATGAACTTTCCCGAAAAACTTTTTGCCTAAATTAATATTAAATTTGTCGCGCAAAAAACCGTTGGTTTTGAGCATCGCGGAAAAAAGCCATTGAATCGGTTTTGGCTGGGCTGCAACGCCGTCAAAAATCTTTTTATGAAACAGATACCACAGACGCGGAACGCCCGTCAGCATTGTGATTTCTTTGGTTTTGAAAGCCTTATCGAGCTCGGCAGGAGCAAGTTCCTTGACGTAATAAACGCTTGCCCCGATGCTGGCGATCACCCATAAATTAATCACCTGCGCGAAGACGTGAAACAGCGGTAAAACGCTCAATACGACTTCATTCTCGGAAACATTCATCACTTCCTGGCAGCCCGTCGTTTCGTAAAAGATATTACCATGGGTCAGAGGTACACCTTTCGGAGTTCCGGTTGTGCCGGATGTGTAAATTAAAACCGCTAAATCTTCGGGTTTGGCGGGAGTGGTTTGTGAATTAAGTACCGGCGGACGCGGTGTGCTTGCCCAATCTGAAAAACTTTGAAAACCGTTGGTAGATTTATAATCTTGCAAAACAACGGCGGGAATTTTTCGCCCAACCCGTTCTTCGAGTTTGTGAAATTCCTTGAGAAAATCCTCGCCGATGAACGCCATTTTCGCTTCCGAGTTTTCCAGAAAATTTGTAATGGTTTCTATCTCTCCGTGCGGGTCGATGGGAACGCAGACCGCACCGCGAAAAAGTATCCCGAAATAAGCAATCGCCCAGCGCGGATGGTTTTCGCCAATCAATGCCACGCGGTCGCCAAATGCAATTCCTTCTCGTTCGAGCCGAAAAGCGATTGAGCGAATGGCGGCAAGCATTTCTGTGAAGGTATACTTTGTGTCTTCGAAGCCGATGATCTGCATCGCCATTTTATTGGCATGCGATTCGGCGGCATTGATAATTAATTGGCAAAAAGAATCGGTGGAATGAATAATATTTGTGGAGTTCGTCGGGTTCATAATTTTACAACTTTGTTGAAATTACAAAATATCATAGATGAATGGTTGCCAACTAGGCTTGTTTGGGCACTCGAACTTTTAGAGCTTGCGGAATGATTTCGTAACTCGCCGGTAGTCGTCCGGGCAGTTCTCCGTCGGTTTCAAGATAAATTGTTTCCTTTTCATTTAGGGGGCGAACTTCCACGAGTTTGGCGTTTTTGTGTTTTACTTCGCTCAGAGATAAATGGGAGCCGTCGTAAAGCCGGTAAGCATTGAAAAGAATTTTCGCCGTTCTGATGTCGCCGATGTTGACCACGTCAAAGAACCCGTCGTCGAGTTTCGCGTCGGGCGCGATTTTCATTCCGCCGCCGAAGAAACGCGAATTCGCTACGCAAAAATTTATTGTGTTCAAAATTTTCTCGTCCGCTCCATCAATACGTACGCGAACGGTTGTAAAATCTGCATCGAAAACTTCCTGCAATGTCGAAAGCGCAAACTTTGCTTTTCCGCGCAAAACGTCGCCGGGAAGCCAGGCGAACGAATTTTTTGTTTTCACCCGTTCGTTGATTGACGCGCTCAAGCCAAAACTCGAAACGTTAAGAAAATAACGACTCGTTTGTATGTTTTTATGATCAAAAAAAGTTACCTTGCCGACATCAATCGTCTTCGTCGTGCCAAAACGTAAGCCTTTAGCCGCTTCGCGCGCCGTACTCGGCATATTCAATGTTCGGCGAAAGTCGCCTCCGGTTCCGGACGGCAAGATTCCCAATTCGACGTCTTTTCCGCTTTCTAAAATTCCATTGGCAATTTCGTTGATTGTCCCGTCACCGCCGCAGGCAATAATAAAATTTTGTCCGTTTTTCGCCGCTTCTAAGGCTTTATGAATACCGTCGCCAGCCGAGCGAGTAAATGCCACCTTGAACGCGCCAAAATGAGCTGCCAAGTCGCTCGCAATGTTTGCCCAGCGCGTTTCTGTTGAACCACCCGCTGATTTCGGATTGACAATCACCAAAGGCAACGGATTATTGCCG
>JALZOH010000315.1 GCA_030857305.1 Acidobacteriota bacterium | reverse complement strand
CCCGAATCCGAAGGTTGTTGATAATTACCCGGATTATTATCTGAATATGGGTTTGACCGCCGAAAATCTGGCACGGAAATACGAAATCACGCGCGAGCAGGCGGACGAATTTTCTTTGCAATCGCATCAGAAGGCGGCGGAAGCAATCAAGTCGGGAAAATTCAAAGATGAAATCGTGCCGTTCACGGTGACGGTTGACGAACTTGACGAAAATGGTCGCGCTCGCCGCAAAGAAGTTGTTTTTGAAACGGACGAAGGCGTGCGTTACGACGCTTCGATGGAAGGATTTGCGAAACTCAAACCCGTTTTTCACGTCAAAGGAACAGTGACGGCGGGAAACTCTTCGCAGATGTCGGACGGTGCGGCGGCGGTTGTGATTATGTCGGCGGAAAAAGCGGAGGAATTGGGTTTGAAACCTCTTGCAAGATTTGTTGCTTACGCAACGTCGGGTTGTCTGCCCGAAGAAATGGGCATCGGTCCCGTTTACGCGATTCCGAAAGCGTTGAAAATGGCTGGTTTGAATTTAGAAGATATTGACATCATCGAACTCAACGAAGCGTTTGCCGCGCAAGGCTTGTCGGTGATGAAAGTGTTGGAAATGAATCCCGCGAAGGTCAATCTCAACGGCGGTGCAGTTGCTTTGGGGCATCCTTTGGGCTGCACCGGTGCGAAATTGACGGCGACGATTTTGCAGGAAATGAAACGCACGAAGGCGCGTTACGGGATGGTCACGATGTGCGTCGGCGGCGGAATGGGCGCGGCGGGAATTTTTGAGAGATTGGATTAGTAGATGATTCAATCTTTCAAGCACAGAGGTTTACGTGAGTTGTTCGAGAAAGGTAAATCGAAACATATCGCTTCCGATTTTGCGCCGAAACTTTTACGGCAGATGGATGCGATAAATCAAGCCGATGCGCCCAAACAACTCAATTTTCCCAGTTATGATTTGCACGAACTAAAAGGCGAACGCACCGGAACTTGGGTGATGAAAATCAATAAGAATTGGCGTTTGACTTTTAAATTTGAAAGCGGCAACGCCATTGATTTGGATTTGGAAGATTATCATTGAGGAAAGAAAATTATGCCGATAAAAATCGAACGCCGTCCGACACATCCGGGCGCGATTTTGCGAGAAGATACATTACCGGAAATCAAAATATCAGCGAACGAACTGGCTGATATTTTGGGAATTGCCCATCAAAACTTCGCTGAAATTTTGGAAGAACATGCGCCGGTGACGGCGGACATTGCACACCGGCTTGGACGAGCTTTTGGAATGTCGCCGGACATCTGGTTGCGAATGCAGCAGGCAGTTGAACTCTACGACGCGCAAGTAAAAAATAATGCGACCTATTCGCAAATCAAACGCATTGCGGCTTGAGCGGCGGAATGGGCGCGGCGGGAATTTCTGAGTGTATCAGAACGGGATGAGATTTATTCGGCGGAAATTAAAAACGCTTAACTGAATGTCACAACGAATCAAAGCAATTGAAGAAACGGATGCGCCGATTATTCTGAAACCGCTTTATATCGGTTTCAAGCGAATCGCGGGAAAAGTCGGCACTTCGTTGAAAGTGTCGGCGCATCGTCCTTCGATTGCGTGGTTTGGAAATCTTTTCGGAATTGCGATTGAAAAATCGGGTAAAGTCGAGCAACGAATTCATCTTCTGGCGCAACTGCGAGCGGCGCAAATTGTCGAATGCCCGTTTTGTATTGATATTATTCCCGCGCTGGGCAAAAAGAGCGGTGTTTTAACCGACGAAGAAATAAGCGCTGTTTCGCATTATTTCGACAGCGATTTGTTTTCCGTTCGCGAGAAGGTCGCTTTGGAATATGCGGAGGCGATTTCGAAAACGCCGGTCAAAGTTTCCGACGAAATGTTTGGGCGATTGAAAAATTATTTCGATGAAAAACAAATTGTCGAATTAACGGCGAGCATTGCCTTTGAGAACTACCGGGCAAGATTTAATCACGCGCTCGGAATTAAAAGCGATAATTTTTACAAATAAATAAGGAGCAGAAGTTATGGATGCACAAATGGAAAAAGACTTTATCAAAGGCGGCGCGTTTTTGATTGAAGACCGAACGGCAAGCGAAATTTTTACACCCGAAGACTTAACCGAAGAGCAAAGAATGATTGGTGAAACGACGCGCGAATTTGTGGACTCGGAAGTTCGTCCCGTTATTGCCGAAATGGAAAAACACAACTGGCAGATGGCGCGTGAACTGATTGTCAAAGCAGGTGAACTCGGACTTTTGGGGGCAAACATTCCCGAAGAATATGGCGGTCTTGAACTCGACCAGACGACGGGCGTGGTAGTTGCCGAAAATATGGGGCGCGCCGGCGGTTTCGGCGTCGGTTACGGCGCGCAAACTTCGATCGGGCTGCTGCCGATTCTTTATTTTGGCTCGGAAGAATTAAAACAAAAATGGATTCCGCCGATTATTTCCGGCGAAGTCGTGACGGCTTACTGTCTTTCGGAAGCCGGTTCGGGTTCAGACGCGCTCGGCGCAAAAGCCAACGCGAAACTTTCTGAAGAGGGAACGCATTACACTCTCAACGGCGAAAAAATGTGGATTACCAACGGCGGCTTTGCCGATGTCTATATTGTTTTTGCTAAAGTTGACGGCGAGAAAGAAAAGTTTTCGGCGTTTGTCGTCGAGCGCAGCGAGAATTGTCGTCCCGGCGCGGAAGAGCATAAAATGGGCATCAAATCTTCCAGCACGACACCGCTTATTTTGTCAGATGCGCAAGTTCCGGTTGAAAACCTAATCGGCAATGTTGGCGACGGCGCAAAAATCGCTTTTAACATCTTAAATGTCGGACGCTTCAAACTCGGCGCGTCGGTGACGGGCGGCGCAAAACTTGCGCTGCACGATTCGATTCGTTACGCCAACGAACGCCATCAATTTAACAAACCGATTTCCAGCTTTGGCGCGATGAAACACAAACTCGCGGAGATGGCGATTCGCACATGGGTTGCCGAATCAATCACCTACCGCACAGTCGGAATGATTGACGCGCTCATCGGCGACGGCGCTGATAATCAAAAAAAATTGCAATCAATCGAGGAATACGCGGTTGAATCTTCAATCAATAAAGTCGCCTGTTCTGAAGCGCTTGATTACGTCGTTGACGAAATGGTGCAGATTTACGGGGGTTACGGTTATTCGGCGGATTATCCGGCGGAAAAAGCGTATCGTGACGCACGTATCAATCGCATTTTCGAAGGCACGAACGAAATTAATCGAATGCTGATTCCCGGACAATTGATGAAACGCGCGATGAAGGGCAGGCTTGGTTTGCTGCAGGCGGCAAAGGCTTTGCAAGATGAATTGATGAACCCGCAAATGTCGTTTGACGAAGATGAAGGCTTGCTCGCGGCGGAAACCAGACTGGCGGCAAACGCCAAAAAAGTCGCGCTAATGATTCTCGGTACGGCGGCGCAAAAATATATGACCGAATTGGCAAATCAGCAGGAAATTCTGATCAACGCGGCAAATATTATTATTGACGCTTATTCGATGGAAACGGCGATTTTGCGGGCGAAAAAACTTGCGGAAAAAGGTAATGCTGAAAATCAAATTGATATGGCTTCGGTTTTCTGCAACGACGCGATGCAGCGGATTGAAATGGCGGCGCGTAACACGATTGCGGCGATGAGCGAAGGCGACGAAGGCAAAATGCTGTTAGTTGCGCTCAAGCGTTTCACGAAAAACAATTCGCCTGTGAATACGATTGCGGCGCGACAGCGAATTGCCGATACTTTAATTCAGGCGAACAAATACGTCTTTTGATTTTGGGTTTTGGATTACTCTGAAGTTTAACGCTTTGGAC
>JALZOH010000314.1 GCA_030857305.1 Acidobacteriota bacterium | reverse complement strand
AAAAGGGAATTTTAATTTATCAGGGTTACGACATTCACGATTTGGCGGAAAATTCGACGTTTGAAGAAGTTATCTATTTGCTCTGGAACGGGCGTTTGCCAAAAACCGGCGAGCTTAACGATTTAAAAAAACAGTTTCAGGCAAATTATGCTGTTCCGTTAGAAGTCTTGGAAATGATGAAGACGTTTCCGAAAGACGCAAATCCGATGGATGTCCTTCGCACGAGTATTTCCGCACTCGGATTTTACGATCCCAACGGACACGGCACGGACCGTGAAACTGCCGTTAAAACTGCCATTAAACTGACCGCGCAAATCGGCACGCTGGTTGCTGCCTGGGAACGCATCCGTTCGGGCAAAGAAGTGGTTGCGCCTGACGCGAGTTTGAGTGTTGCAGAAAATTTCCTGTATATGTTTCGCGGCGAAAAAGCGGAAGAGGACGAAGCCCGTATTTTCGACGTGGCGCTGATTCTGCACGCTGACCACGAGCTTAACGCTTCGACATTTACGACTCGTGTTATTTCAGGAACGCTCGCCGATATTTACGGCGCGGTAACGGGCGGCATCGCCGCGCTTGCCGGACCGCTTCACGGCGGCGCGAATACGAATGTCATGAAAATGCTCAAGGAAATCGGCAGCGAAGACCAAATTGATTCGTGGCTTGACAAGGCGCTCGAAGAAAAACGCAAAATTATGGGCATCGGACACGCCGTCTATAAAACCGAAGACCCGCGTGCGACTTGGCTTCGCAAATTCTCAAAACAGTTGGGCGAGAAAAAAGGCGATTTGAGCTGGTTCAATATGTCGCAAAAGATTGAAAAGGAGATGCTTGACCGTAAAGGAATGTATCCGAACGTAGATTTTTATTCGGCTTCGGCTTACTACCTGATGGATATTCCGCTCGACCAATTCACCCCGATTTTCGCCGTCTCGCGCATCTCCGGCTGGACGGGACATATTTTGGAACAATACGGCAATAATAAACTCATTCGCCCGCGTGCCGAATACATCGGCGAAAGAGATTTGAAATACACGTCGATTGACGGGCGCTAAAGCGTTTGGCAAAGGTAAAAAAAAAGTAAAAAAGGCAAAAGGATTCTTCCTCTTGCCTTTTTTATTTGGAATTTATTTCTCGAGGAAAAATTAGTCGTCTTTTATCGGATCTTCTATTTTGTTTTCAGGCGCGCCATTTTCCTTCGGTTCTGAGATTTTATTTTTTGTCTGTTTCTCTTTGTTATCCAAAGAAATGCCGAAAATTTTTGGATTGTTGATAAAGTCCGCAAGTTTTTCGGGATTGAAGGTTGCGCGAATGACGGCGGCTTGTGCTTTGTCAATCGTAACGACTGTTATCTTTACGCTGTTGCCCGCTTCGCGCATATACATATAAACCTGTTCTCCAGTGCGTGAACGCACGCGGAGAATCGGACTCCAATCCGCGGTGAACGAGTTTTTCATTGCCGTCTGCATTTCCTGGTTGAGCGTTTCACGTGAAAATTTCAAGTCTTCAAACAGCGTCACGCTGAAACTTTTCATTCCCGCGGGACGAACGACGCTAACGGCGAAACGCGCCAGAAACATAAAAGGAATTTTGACCTTTTTCGCCCGATATTTCGTTTTTAAATGGCTAACGATTTTTTTATATTCGCCACCGTTGGCATTTGCCGCCGATGCGGAAAAACTGAAGATTAAAAGCAGGAGAGCGAGCGCAATTAAAAGTTTCTTTTTAAATAACATCGTCTTGACTCCTTCTTAATTTTTGGGTTTTGCCGGATTTCCGTCTCTTTCGATTTCGATTTTCGGTATGTTTAATTTACCACTCATTTCGGCGAGAAGGTCAATATCAATCGGACCGATGACGTTGACGACGGCGATGCTTTTTGAATCGGACACGACAACCGCTACGCCGCTCATCTGGTCGCCCGTGAACATTGTAAAGACATCAACCTTCTGGTTGTTCTTTTTGCTGCGGACATTCGCCAGTTTTTCCCACGCGGGCGCGTTCAATTGCGAGCGAATTTCGTCGATGTCGGCGATGTTGTATTCGTTTTCTTTTTCAAAATTATAAACTCTGACGTAGATGCCTTTCAAACCGCTGATTGCCTGACCGATTTTCTTTGAGTTCGGGTCGTTGACTTTGACCATCACACGTTTTGCTAAATCGAGAAGTTTCCCGTCGATATTGACTTCGACGACATCCCGCGCCTTGGTTTCAAGCCCGTTCAGCCGGTCAAACCGCAAATGCGCGTCCTGAGCGTTCGCTGTCATTGCCGTCAAACCGAACAACAGCAGCATAATTTTTAACGAATAATTTTTGAATGATTTCATAATTTTTTCTCCCAGATAAACTTACCGACTATTTTCACGAACGACGGTTTGTTCTTCAACACCGTCAATTTTGTCCGATACCAATTTCAATTTTTCACTCGTAATCGAAAGCGCGAGCATCAATTGGTCATAAGCATATTTTTCTTCTTTCGTCAGTTTGACCGCAGGCTTTTTGGCTGCAGCATTTCGCGCCGTCAAATTGTTTTGGCGAATATTCGTCTGAGCAATTTTGCGAATCTTAACGATGTTTCGTTTGACGGATTGTTTCGGTGTTTTAACATTTTCGACAATCAAATCGTCCGGGTTTTTAACCAAAATTTCATCTGAAAATTTCTTATCAATCGATGGCGCAATCGTTTCCGTCGAATCTCTTGCGACTTCAATTTTCTCAGGTGAAAACTGAAACCGAACACTCAGAGAAATAATCACGAATGCCGCACAAGCCGCGAACGCAAATGCCAGGCGGAAAATTCGGCGCGGATTCTCTTTTTTAAAAGGTAAAATTTTCGCGGGAAGCGCGGGCGGCACGGTTTCTTGGTAACGAAACATTTGCAGCGCGTTTTCCAATCGCTTGATTTCAAGGTCTTGTCCGGTTTTGTCCCAGAGGTAATCTTCTTTCATCTTTTTACTCCGCGATGCCGAGCTTTTGCCGCAGAAGTTTCATTCCGCGATGCAGATTGACGCGCACCGATTCGGGCGTTAATCCGGTTCGCTCGGCGATTTCATTTCCCGTCATTCCTTCGACAAGACGCAAAACTAAAGTTTCTTTGTAGGTTTCCGGCAGAGCGCGAATCGCCGCCAGAATCTCGCGCGCTTCGGTTTGCCGATTGTCTTTTCCCCGAAAATCTTCGGAAAGTTCTTCGGTCGGTTTCGACTGACGATAAAACTCGGTTGCACGATTTCTGGCAATCATTACAAGCCACGCGCCAACCGCGTTTTTATTACGAAGCGTGTGCAAATTTTTATATGCGCTCAGAAAAACCTCTTGCATAATGTCGCTGACCTCGTCGCGCGGAACACGCGCCAGCACGATGCCATAAACGAGCGGCGCGAAAATTTTATAAAGTTCACCGAACGCTTCCGTATCGCCCGCGCGCACGCGCTCGATGAGTCGCGTTTCCGCTTTCACCTTTTCCTCGGCGGGCGCAGTCGTGGCAGCGTTCGTGAATAAAAATAAATTACCGGTTATCTCGCTTTCAGGCATTCTGAATTCTCATCACTTATGAAATGGCTTTAAATATGTTGCCGCTAATATAGACGAATTAAAACGGCAAGTGTTAACAAAATTTGTAAAATCTTTGTAGAGATAAACGCTAAGTGAAAAGAAAAACTTACCACTTGGCGCTTACCACTTACCACTCTTTGCGCACAGATGTTAATATAACAATGTAATAAAAGACAGAGCGTTCTCGAAAAAATCAAATAAAGGAGTTCGGTAAAATGAGAGAATTGTTTTATATTCTTGGATTATTTATCATAATTGTTATCGGCAATATTGTTATTGTCGCGCAAACCGCTATGA
>JALZOH010000313.1 GCA_030857305.1 Acidobacteriota bacterium | reverse complement strand
GTTGGCAGACGACTTCGCAGCAATTACCTCTGGATATTTATTCTTCTCGCTTTAAGCTGGACGCTCAAAGTTTATCTTCATCCGTTTCCGGCAACCACTTTAGATACTTTTATCAATCGCGCGCAGGTCGGACTGGTTCCCGGTTGGTCTGTGATTCTCGTTGGAGTTATTTTTAATATTATTTTGTTTTCCTTAGCTCTCGGAACGATAAAACTTAAAGACGCTTCAAGCGAAGTGTTGCCGCTCGAAAGCTTCGAGTGGCACCCGCTAAAGCAAGTTTCGACCTGGGCGGGAACAAATCTAAAACGCCGAAATACGATTCGGCGCGCGAAAAAGGCTCGCCATCGCGTTCGTTCAATTCATACGACGGAAGCGAAATAATTTATACGCCCCGCATTAAATTTATAAATCGGGCAGCCAAAAAATGCGTCCCCCAGCATTGACTTTTTTTAAGCCCAAGCCGGAGAGTTCGTTTTCGGCAACCCCCAAATATGTAAAATGCGGCAAATCTGAAACGACGGTTTGCAGCCAACCGTAACGGGCAAGAATTTCGCGCACCTCCGGATTTTCGTGTTCGCAGGCATCGAAAGCAAGCATCGAGAGATGCTGCGAAGTTCCGGGCGGCGCTACTGAATAAACGATTGTTTTCGATAAATCTTTACTAAAGAACATTCCCTCCAATTCAAGCTCGAAAATTTTCGGAACTTGCTTGAACGGAGAAAGAGCGCGGATTTCGGCAGCTTCCGTTTCACTCAATTTTCCCGTTTCAACCCAGTGCGTCAAGCCCGGATTAACACGACTTGCCCAAAGCTCGACAGTTTCCGCGTAACTTCTTTTTGCCGAATCCACCCCGCGCGGCGTGATTGTTAAATTATTTTGTTTAGCCTCACTGATGGCGGCTATCAATTTTTTCATTGGAGACGCTTGCAGTTCTAATTCAAAACCGCCGATATTTTCTTTTGCTTTTACCACTTTTGATTGAAAGGCTGAAACTTCCGCTTCATCCTTAAAAACAATTTTGTTTGGCGGAACCGCGCCGCCCTTTGCAACGAACATCGCACCATATTCCTTCAGCATTCTTTGCTTAAAGGCATCAATTGGAATATTCAATCCGTCGGGCAAATTACCCGTAAATACAAGTCCTCTGGCTTTGATTATTTTATTCTTGTTCATCTAAATTTATTGAAGAAAAAGATTAACCGAATATTTTTTCATAATTACCTTGTTGATACAGTAAAAACGGCATAAAATACGTTTCATGAAACGGCATTCATTAATTTTGAAGAAATCACTGCTGATTTTTTATCTGCTTGTAATTCATCTATTTGCCGCTGTTTACATATTTGAAAATTCTTGGAAATCATATCCACAGCAAGATATGATTTTAACCGATTATGTAACAGACCCGACAGAAATTGCGGTTGTACCGACCCCTCAAGAGATACCTTCAATTAGCTATTATGAAACTCCACAACCGGAAGCAGTTCAACAACCGGAAACTGTCAATAACTCGCAGGCTACCGCTTCATTAATGATTCCGGTTGCCGGTATTAAACGCGAACAACTCCAGGATACTTTTATGGATTCTCGTTCTCAAGGGCGCGTTCATAATGCGATAGATATTATTGCGCCGCTCGGAACGCCTGTTCTGGCAGCAGCAGACGGTGAAATCGCTAAGTTTTTTGACAGCCAGCGCGGAGGAATTACAATTTACCAACGCAGTGCCGACCAACATTTTATTTATTATTACGGACACTTGCAAAAACGCGCTGATAATCTGCGCGAAGGCGATTTTGTCAAACAAGGGACAATCATTGGTTATGTCGGCGACACGGGAAATTCCGGCGCGGGAAATTATCATCTCCATTTTTCAATTTCAATTCCTACCGATCCAAAACGTATCTTTGACGCAGAAGAAATAAATCCGTATCCGCTACTGAAAGATGCGATTGAATCTCGTTGATTAATCTAAATTTCCTATCGTAAGAAACCAAAAATATATTCTCAATTATTATTTTCTCACAGGCATAACTTTTGCTTAGAATGCAAACGGAAATTTAGTTGTATTAAACCGATACAAAATTATAAGGAAATTAGATATGAAATTACGATTCATGAATATAAAAATCAATAAACAATCCATTTTGTTTTTCTTTGCACTGACATTATTTACAGTCGGCTGTGTGCCGCCTGAGACGGGCAATGTCAATACAAACTCTACTACAAACACGCTGACGACAAATATGAACACCGCTTCTAATTCGATGGCGAATACGGTTCAAAACAAAGAAGCTGATTTGCAGATGCCGGTAACTTTGCCGGTTCTCGACGCAATGTTTGCTGATGAATCTTTCGCGCAGACGTTAAAATCTAAGTTAGGTGTTACGGACGAGGAAATTGATAAACTAAAAAAACTAGCGCGAGACTCGATTGGAAATTTAAGTGAAGACAATGATTCCGGTTCTACCAGGGCTGCCGTTGAACGCTCTAACAATCAAATTCGCCAAATTCTTGGTGACGAGAAATCTACAAGATTTCTACAGTTTGTTCGTGAAAGATGGTCGAATGGAACGGATGAGGCTGGAAATAATTCTCCAGCAACTCCTGAAAGCGGATCTGCTGCCTCGAAAGTAAACTCGATACCCACTGATACCCGAGTTGTCGTTAACGCTCCGGCTTACCGGATGGATTTGTTTCAAGAAGGAAAATTAGTTAAGTCCTACAAAATCGGTATCGGTTATCCCGAATTTCCTCTGCCGAGCGGGATGCGAAAAGCATCAACCATAATTTTTAATCCGACCTGGACACCACCGGACGAAGCTTGGGTTAAAGGAAAAATCCAGGCAGGTAAAATCGTTGAAGCTGGCAGTAAAGATAATCCTCTCGGACCGATAAAAATTCCGATTGGTTCGCCGTCGCTCATTCATGGAGGAAAATCTGCCGCGCGTCTCGGCGGATTCGCTTCACACGGCTGCGTCGGATTAACAAACGGTCAAGTCCAGGATTTTGCATTAAACCTTTCAAAGATTTCTAATACTCCTTTGACCGAACTAGAGATTAAAGGATTTGAAAAACAAAAAACCGAAACAAAAGATTTCAAATTAGCAAAAACAATTCCGGTAGAATTGCGCTATGAAACTATCGTCGTTGAAGACGGCAAATTAAAAATTTACCGTGATGTTTACGAACGTGGCACAAATACGGAAGAGAATTTGCGAAAAGTTTTTGATAGTTACGGAGTTTCCTTCGACGAGTTACCCGAAGCAGAACGCACAAAAATTCTCCAAGGGCTCAAACAGATGGCTGTTGACGCAACCGGTCAAGCAATAGAAACCGGCAATACAAACAGTAATGTTAATTCGAGCAATTCAAATTCTACAAACGTAATGGCAAAAGGTAAAAATTCAAATTCAAATACCAATGACGGCGGTGGCGCGGTAACACGTAACATCAAAGGAAAAAAAGAAGTGATGTTTATTGTAGCTGCGCTTAAAGGAAAAGGTTATCCGGCGCCCGTAAATTTGGCACAATAAATTAACGCTTTTTACGAATGACATAAAAAAGAGAATGCTCAAAATTGAGCATTCTCTTTTTTATTAATTTTGCTGTAGCACAATACCGAGTTCCAAATACTAATTCGAAAATCCTTTCAAAGCCGTCAACGATAAATCATTCTGTTGAGGTTAAAACTTATTTGGCGGAATTGTTCGTGAAACTTTTGTCCTGGCAAGTTAAGTTTGAGCTGATAAACTGATTGGCGTTCTTGAAAATGTCGCTGACAAACCGGCTCGGAAAATCGTGCCCGAAATCGTAGAAAACTCCCTGCGCTTTGATGCCTTTTTTTTCCGCTTCATCAAATATCGCT
>JALZOH010000312.1 GCA_030857305.1 Acidobacteriota bacterium | reverse complement strand
ACACATGATAATCGTCGGTATATTCGCAAAAGCCGGCTAGTGCCGACATTTCATAATGCCCGTAATGGACAAAAATTCTCGTCTCCTTTCCAAAGACTTCCTGAAAAAGTTGTTTTTGAAAATCGTATAAATTCTCTGATGAACACAGCACACCCTTAATTTGTGGAAACGGTGTGCCTGAATCTTTCAAATAGCTTGCAAAAACATAACCCGATGATGGATAACAACGAATCCATTCAGGTTGAAATTCAAAAGCTTTTTGGCGGTAAACTTCCATCTGCGATGGAACGAATTGGTAGGTTGAACAACGGAGTTCATTAAATTCAGGCGCGAACTGCATTTTATCGGGCGAATCAATCTCTAAACCGCGAAAAACTATCTGCCGGTCACCTTCGCGCCAACCGATGCGATGATACTGGTGTGCTTTGGAAGCCAATTCTTTAGCGAAACAAACGGGATCTCGATACATTCCGGTTGGAATTCCCGTGCTACCGCCAGTGGTTATATACTCTCGATTCTGATATTCACACGAAAAATTCTCTAATTCATCGCGTAACTTTTCTTTTGTGAGTATCGGAAGTTTGCGGAAGGTTTCAATCGAACCTATATCTTGAGGTTTTGCGCCAACGCTTTCAAACAGCCTTCGATAACCTTTTGTATTTTCAAAGGCATGCCCGCAAATGCGTTTAAGTTCGGCTAATTCAAAATTGCGAATTTGTTCGGCACTCCAGCTGTCGGCTTCACGCAAAAATTTTGCCCAGGCTATATAATCTTTGTTTTGTAAATCTTTATGGACAACTTGAAAATTCATCTTAGGCGCCTGCTGAGAACTTTTCGCTTTTTTCTTTCGATAAACTTTCTCGAACTTGTTCTTCAATCCATCGGTAAGTAGTTTTTAAACCGTCTTCGAGTGTTATTTCCGGTTCCCAGCCCAAAACCTCACGCAGTTTTGTGTTGTCGGAATTGCGCCCGCGCACGCCCTGCGGTCCTTCAATGTGTTTTTTTGTAATTATGATACCGGAGATTTCCGCAATGATGTCGGCGAGTTGATTGATTGTTACCATTCGGTCTTGACCGAGGTTCAAAGGCTCGTAAAAGTCAGAGCGCATAAGGCGATAAATTCCTTCGACGCAATCATCAATATAACAAAATGAACGAGTTTGTTCGCCATCACCCCAAATTTCAATACTATTTTTGCCCGTTATTTTTGCTTCGGCAATTTTGCGGCACATCGCCGCCGGTGCCTTTTCACGACCGCCTTCCCAGGTTCCGTTTTCTCCAAAAATATTGTGAAAACGAACGGTTCTGGTTTCGATCCCGTAATCGTTGCGATAATGCATACAAAGAATTTCGCTGACCAGTTTTTCCCAGCCATATGCGTCTTGTGGCTGTGCCGGATAGGCATCTTCTTCCTTCAAAGGCGTAACATTTGTATCTTCCTGTAAATATTCCGGATAAATGCAGGCTGAACTCGTATAGAGATAGCGTTTTACTCCGTTTGTTCTGGCGGCTTCAAGCGTATGAAGATTGATCAGCGAATTGTTATATAAAATCTGCGCGTGATGATTCGAGATAAAACCCATTCCGCCCATATCGGCGGCGAGAGCGTAAACTTCTTCGGTGTTCCGTGTCGCCTGCAGACAATTGTCCCACCGGCGCAAATCTAAAATTTCAAACTCGTCAGCTTCCGAATTAACAAATTCAGGATATTTTATATCTACACCGCGAACCCAAAAACCTTTTTTCTTAAGATACTTAACTAGGTGGCTTCCGATAAATCCGCCTGCCCCCGTCACCAAAACTTTTATTTGATTTTCCATAAACTAAAGATTTTTGCAATTTACACGGTTGCAAAGAATTAATCGTTTTCTTTATTGTAATTTTCTTTGTGCTTATTCGTCGTCTTGCCTGTAATTATCCCTATGATAATAACTTTGATAATAATAATTGTTTTCCTGTGAGCGAAGATTAACATTGTTAAGAACAACCCCTAAAATCTTTGCTCCGATATCCATTAGTAATTGTCTCGAACGACGAACAACTTGTCTAGAGCTTTTCCCGGAATTGACAACTAAAATTACGCCGTCGACCATTGAAGCAATCAGAACACCATCAGTAAATGAAGCAATCGGCGGAGAATCAACGACGACGTGAGTAAAGTGTTTTTGCAAGACTTTTAATAAATTTGACATTTGCTCTGAACCGATTAATTCTGCAGGATTTGGCGGAACAGGTCCTGAGGTAAGCAAATTTAATCTTGAATCTTCATTGTATTCAATTACATCGAGCATTTCGTCGTCTGACATCTCGCTCGACAGAAGCGTGCTCAAGCCTTGTGCGTTACTGACGTCGAAAACCGTATGTAGGCGTGGTCGTCGCATATCGGCATCGATAATTAGAACTTTTGCGCCGGTCTGGGCTAAACTGATCGCCGTATTTATCGCAGTTGTTGTTTTGCCTTCCGAGGGTAAGCTCGAAGTAATCAAAAGTGATTTTGGCGCTCGACCCGCCGTTGAAAGCAAAATAGATGTACGCAACTGCCGGTACGATTCCGCCAGAGAGGAGCGAGAGTCGGTATGTATAAGCAGCTCGGATTTTGAAGGATCCTGACCATCATCATTTGCACCGGCAAGCAGCATCCGGCGCTTTGTTATTAAATCAATTTTTGGAATCGCCGCCAGTGCCGGAAGCTGTAGAAGGCTTTCAATTTCTTCGGTTGTGCGAATTGAGTCATCAAGGTAATCGAGAAAAATTGCCAATCCCATTCCGAATAAAGTTGATAAAAATAAAGCTCCCAAAACGGTTGTCAGACGCCTTGGAGCGACCGGATTTTTTGGCGGAATCGCAATTTCGGCGATACTTATATTATTATCAGTTCCAACCGCTTTAACATCATTTTCACGCTGCGATTTAGAAATATTCTCAAGAAAACCTTTTTTGGTTTCTATATCCTGTTCCAAAAGACGGATGGCAACACCTGATTGATTTTGTCCCTGAGCCTTATTGTATTGGACATCAAAATCAGCTTGGATTTTGTCTTCTTGATCTTTGGCTTTCAAATAACTGGTTCTCAGATTATTGAGGATATCGTCCCTCGTTCGTTTGCGAAAATTATTTAAATCCTCTTTTTCATTTTGAGTTACTGTTTGTATTTCATTTTGGAGAGTTTCAATTTGTACGTCAAAATCTTTTACCTCAAGCGCACTTTCTTGATATTCAACTAAAAATTTCGATCTTTCAGCTTTTAATTCAGCAATTTTTTTTCGGTTATCATTAATCAAAGCTCGCGTCGAATTTTCTCTTTCAGTATAGTAACGAACCAATTCTCCTTCAGCCAGCGAATTTATTGCTTCGGGCGATTTACTCACAGTTTCATACTTGGCTTGAGCATTTTTTCGCTCATTTTCAGCGTCAAGTAATTGTTTATTAAGTCCTGACAATCTTTCAACAACAATTGTTTGTTGCTCGTCAGTTTTAAGAATTCCGGCAGTCTTAGTCAATTCATACAATTTATTTTCACCGGACTTTATTTCAGATTGAAGACTGGCAATTCTCTCTTTCAAAAAATCGTTTGTTTTTGTGCTTGTTCCGGTTCTTTTCTCTTGATTCGCTTTAGTAAAAATTTCACCTAAACCATTGACCACTAACGCGGCAAGTTCAGGATTTGTATGACGATATGTTACCTGAATCAATCTGGTGTCTTTATTTGTTACGCGTGACTCTCGAATCGGCTCAACACCCACATTGTCTTTTAACATTTTAACGTAAGGAGCGAGCCGCACAGCCTCCGCGATATCTTCCGACGAAGCCAAAGAGGTACTTGCTGAAATTGAAGTTTCTTCGATCCCTCCAACGCTTTTTTTGG
>JALZOH010000022.1 GCA_030857305.1 Acidobacteriota bacterium | reverse complement strand
GGGATTAAATGTTGACCGGCAGTTTTTAATCGAACGTCTTAATTTTATAAAAAAACAGCCCGGGTTTGAAACATTGGTTTTAAAGGAAAACGCAACCATCCAAGACATTACGTGGGTTGAAGCACACACTTCGGAATATCCGGAGCTGCGCGTCGAATTGCAGCCACAACGCTTTTATCCGCACAAAACGGTGCTGGCGCACGTTTTAGGTTATGTCGGTGAAATCAGTCCGAAACAACTTGAAAAACCCGAAGTCCAGGCGAAGGGTTTTCGGGCAGGCGATATTATCGGCAAAGGCGGTCTTGAACAATATTATGACGAGTATTTACGCGGAAAACCCGGTTATCGAAAAGTTATGGTTGACAGTCGCGGGCGCTTGCAGAGCGTGATTGAAGTTGTGCCACCGCAAGCCGGACAAGATTTAATTTCCACGATTGACCTTGATTTGCAGCTCGTCGCGGAAGATAAACTTGCCAATTCAGCGACAAAACGCGGAACAATTATTGCCAGCGACCCGAATAACGGCGAAATTTTAGTAATGGCTTCCGCCCCTTCTTTTGACCCGAACGCTTTCGTGACGAGAAGCACTACGCCCGAAGGACGAAAGGAAATTTCCCAATATTATACAAACGAGCAAAGACCGCTGCTCAATCGCGCGATTCAAGGACGTTATCATCCGGGTTCAACGTGGAAAATTCCCGAGTCAATCGGCGCGCTTCAACAAGGCGTAATTACCGTCGCGCGTTCAAATATGGTGTGCGGCGGCGGTATCCAAATCGGCAATAAACACACCCGGTGTATGGGCAATCACGGTTCGCCGCCGCTTTCATACGCCATTACCAAATCGTGCGATGGTTATTATTATCGTTTGGCGCTGAAGATGGGTGTGGAAGGTTTGATAAAAATGGTCGAAACCTTCGAATTTGATAAACGAAGCGGAGTTGATTTGCCGAACGAGAAAGTCAGTCATACGCCAAAATATTATAAGCCCTACGTCGAAAAACGTGATGGGAAATGGAATGACATCGAAACTGTTTTCGCTTCTATCGGACAGGTAACCGTCGATGTTACGCCGATTTCGATGCTTCGCGCCGTTTCAATTGTTGGAGTGCAGGGAAAAATGTTTGTGCCGCATCTCCTAAAAGAATTTAAGCCGATCAGCGCAATTGGTGAGGAAGGCGATTCAAATTTTATTCCATCGCGTCCAGGATTCGTTTATTCGCACTCCGCGCCGAAGATTATTGAAATGACTCCCGAACAGAATAAAGTAATGGTTCAAGGAATGTGGGGCGTAGTCAATGGCGGCGGCACAGGCGCGGGTATCAAAATCAACGGCTTTGACATTGCGGGGAAAACCGGCACGGCGCAAGTTGCCAAACTCGGGCAGGACGTCGGCGCAAAGAAAGACCACTCGTGGTTTGTGTCTTTCGCACCGGCTTACAAACCGGAACTTGCCGTTATTGCTTTAATTGAGAATTCAGGTTTTGGCGGCAGCCACGCCGCTCCCGCCGTCAAAGGCGTTTACGAAGCTTATATTACAAAACATCATTCGGATTTGTTGAGCGAACAGGAGATAGCGAAAAAGTAGCAATACGGTTATCAGTCAATAGCGAGTAGTCAACAAAAAACTGATAACTGTTAACTGAAACAATGGTTGCAATACTCGAAAAACGTAATTTTAGAGATTTTGATTGGCTGACGGCTTTTCTCGCCGTAGCCATCGTTTGCTTTGGCATCTGGCAAATTTACAACGCGCAGCCGCAGATGAACTACTGGTCAAAACAAATTACCGGTTTATTTATCGCACTCGTTGCGCTGATTGCCATTGCGACGACGGATTACCGCCGCGTGATTGATGCCGCGCCGATTTTTTACGTTCTCGGTTTGTTCCTTCTGCTTCTCGTTCTGACTCCCTTGGGCGTCAAAGTCAACGGTCAGCAAGCGTGGTTGAAGCTACCGCTGATCGGGCAATTTCAACCTTCTGAGTTCGTCAAAATCCCGGTTGTTTTAATGCTCGCCAAATATTTTAGTTCGCGGAAAATCGGAACTTTGAAGCCAAAGGAAATTCTTGTGGGTGGTCTGATTTTAGCCGCGCCGGTCGGTTTGATTATGCTTGAGCCTGATGCCGGACAAGCGATGACTTATTTTCCGATTTTAGCCGTTGTATTATTTCTTTCAGCCGTCAAAATTCGGTATGTTGTTTTGACAATTGTTGCCGGTTTGATTTTTGTGCCTCTGACATATTGGATTGGAGTTGAAACGGGGAAAATTAAAAATTATCAGCAGGAACGCATTAATGTTATTATCGACCCCGACTCAGCAGACCCGCGCGGATTTGGTTATCACACGGTTCAATCAATAATTACGGTGGGCAAAGGCAACCTCACCGGCATCAAAGGCGATACGGAAGCTTCGCAAAGCGTTTTGAAATTTCTGCCCGAACCGCATACGGATTTTATTTTTGCGGTGACGGCGGAGAATACGGGTTTCATCGGCTGCATTTCGCTTCTGCTGGCTTATGCCTTGCTTTTATCAAGATTAATCGAGGGCGCGCGCCGCGCCGCAGACCGCGCCGGAATGCTGGTCATCATGGCGATTGCCGGAGAATTGGCTTTTCAGATATTTATCAACGTCGGAATGACGCTCGGTTTTCTGCCGGTCATCGGCGTTCCTCTGCCTTTGATGAGCGCGGGACTTTCGGCAGTTTTGGCGACATTCATTGCCATCGGGTTTGTGATCAGCGTTAAAATGCGTCGTTTTGTTAATTAATCCAAATTGCCGGTTACTGAAAAATGAAAACCTTTTACCGCAGAGACGCTGAGATTACGCCGAGCAACACGGAGAATTTATTTTTTCTCTGCGAAACCGCTGCGCCTCTGCGGTGAAAAAATCATAACCGGCAACTTGGGTAACAAGATTATTAATTTGTAATTTGAATTTTAGAGGTTCGAAGCAATGGCACAAGCAATAAGTAGAATAGGAACGATTGGAGTTGAAACGGACCGCCCGGCAAAACGTAGTTTTTTGAGATTTGTATGGTTTCCGATCGCACTTCTTCTCGCTCTTTCGGCAGGCGGTCTGACCGGCGTTTTGGGTTCATATTATCTGAATAATTCTCATTACTCGACCGAAGTTTCCGCGCTTGCAACTTATCGTCCGCCGCAGGTAACCACTATTTACGCCGATGACGGCGAAACGATTCTGGCAGAATTCGCGCTGGAAAAACGTATTCCAATCAAAGAACAAGATATTCCCAAAAATGTCGAGGATGCCCTGATTTCCGTTGAGGATTATCGTTTTTATAAACATATCGGTATTGACCCATATCGCATTTTGGGCGCGACATTTAAGAAACTGACAAATCCGGGGAAAATTGAAGGCGCTTCGACAATTACGCAGCAGCTTGCCAAAAATCTCTTTCTTTACAGAGACCAAACTTATACGCGCAAAATCAATGAATGGATGGTTGCACTGCAAATCGAACGCCTTTACACGAAGCGACAGATTTTGGAAATGTATATGAACTATATGTTTCTCGGCGCCGGTTCATACGGTTTCGAAGCCGGAGCGCGAACCTATTTTGCAAAACCTTTAAAGGACTTGAATTTAGAAGAAGCGGCGCTGCTCGCGGCAATTTTGAAATCTCCGGAATATTCACCGACGCGGAATATGGAAAAGGCGAAGGAACGGCGCGACATCGTTCTTGACCAAATGGCGAAATACGATAAAATCTCGCCAGCCGAAGCCAGCGAAGCCAAAGCCAAACCGATCAAACTCGCGGATACGGCATTTTATCAATCGCTGCCAAAATCAACCGCCTGGGATTATCCGGTCGAAGAAGTCCGCAAATATTTAGAAGAAAAATATACGACGCGCATCGCGCAGGGTGGCTTAAAGGTTTATACAACCATTAATGTCGACGCTCAAAAGCTGGCGACCAAAGCCGTCCGCGAGGGTTTGCGACGATACGACCAATATCGCGGCTGGCGTTCAGATTATCAAAACGTTTTGCTTGATGAAAACGAACAGCCAATTACGGACGAAAAGGAAATCGCGCGCAAACTAAACTCCTTCAAACACGCCGATTGGTACGGAGATGAATACGAAAAAGGCGAGTTCATCAAAGGCGTAGTGATGAAGATTGACCCGGCTAAAGATGAAGCGACAATTCGTTTCGGCAGATACGAAGCCGTCGTCACCGCAAAAGATATGGGCAGAAGCGGTAAAAAACCGAAGGATGAATTAAAAGTCGGTTTTCTACCTGAATTCGAGGTTAAAGAAGTTGATGAAGACGGGTCAAAGCTAAAAGTAACGCTCCAACAAGTGCCGGAAGTTCAGTCTTCGATTGTTTCGCTTAATGCACATACGGGCGAAATCGCAGCTATGGTTGGCGGATATGATTATCATACGAGCAAGTTTAATAATGCAACGCAAGGGCTTCGCCAGACAGGATCGGCTTATAAACCTTTTATTTATACGGCAGCGGTTGAATGGGGAATGACGCCAGAGGTCAATGTGAGCGGCGCGCCGATTCGGCGTGGCGGTTGGATGCCGCATAATTATGACGGCAGCTTGAGTCATCCGAATGTGCCGATGAAAGTCGCGCTGGCAAAATCTTATAATTTAGCGGCTGTCCATCTGCTTGACCAGGTTGGCGTGCAAACCGGCGCGCAGATGGTTCGCCGGTTTGGTATCACAAATCCGATGTCTCCGAGTTTGCCGTCCGCTCTGGGCGCCAGCGAAGCTTCTCTGCTTGAAATGGTTTCAGCTTACTCGGCGTTTCCGAATAAAGGCGTGCGCGTTCAGCCGCATTTGATTCGGAAAGTTTACAGTCGCGACGGAAGTCTTTTAGAAGAATCTAAGGGAACGACCTTCAAGGTAACCAGTGAATATGTCGCTTTGACGATGGTTGAAATGATGCAGGGGGTGATTAAACCCGGCGGGACGGCGACGGGCGCAAACGCTAGCGGACATCAACTGGCGGGGAAAACCGGCACGGTCAACGATCAGACGGATGTCTGGTTTATCGGCTATACACCGACCTATGTCACCGGCGTGTGGATGGGAAATCCTGAACGGAAAGAATCGCTCGGCGCGGGAATGACCGGCGGAAAAGGCGCGCTTCCTTATTTTAACGCGTTTATGATTCCGTTTATGAAAGATAAGGTACGGGAAAGTTTTCCAAAAGCGCCTGCGATGCCTTCCGATATCAAAGCGCTTGCCGAGCAACGCAAACGCGAGGAACTTGAAAAACTCGAAAAAGCCGAGCAGGAAGGTAAAAAGATTATCGTTACTTATAATCCGGTGGCAACAAAACCTAGTAGTAAAAGAAGAAGCGACGAGTCTTCTGGTGAAGGCGATGAAGTTTCAACCGATTCAACAATTACAACGCCGACAGATACTACAACGCCGGAGACAAACCCGGTGCCGGGCGTAACGCCGCGCACAAGTGATGATTTACCAAAACCAAATCCCAAGCCGCCTGTTCCGGTTCCTCCGGTAAAGAAACCGGACGTGCCGGCGGCGGACAAGCCAAAAAGCGAAGCACCGAAACGTAAAGGCAAGAAGGGCGAAGACGATAACTAAATTATGAATTACGTATTAAAGTTTTTTGATTCGTAATTCATAATTTAAAATTAGTAATTAGTAATTTTTAGTTAAAGAATTTTCCCAGATAAAAGGGAAGCATTTTGCGCCACCATTCCCAATCGTGTTTAACGTCGTGTCCCCACATTTCGAGAAGATGCGGAATTCCCTTTGAATGCAGAACGCCGGAAAGCTCGCGGCTGCGCTCGGGCGCTTCAAACGCGCCTTGTCCGGAGACAATGACGATTGAATCGGCTTTTTGTAAATTATGCAGGTGAAAATCGTCGTTCAAATTTTTCAGATACATCATCGGATTATTAAAATAAACGTTGTCGTCAAAATAATTCTCCAGATAATTGTAAATATTATAGCTCCCGCTCATCGCAATCGTCCCGCGAAAATTGTCGGAATGCTTAAAGTAACAGTTCGCCGCGAGGAATGCCCCCAAACTCGCGCCCGTCGTCAGAGGTTTTGCACCCTCCCCGCATTCATTGCGAATGAGCGGCAAAACTTCTTCCGACACATAGCGGTCATAGCGGGTTAAAAGCTCGGCTTTCCACTGCGGCGACGCTTGTTTATTGAGCAAACTATATTTATTGACCGAGTTTATAGAATAAGCCCGAAGCATTCCCGCTTCGATAAAAGGTTTGATCGCGTCAACCAGCAAAAACCGTTCGTATTCGAGATAATCGGCGGCGGCAGTCGGAAACATTAAAAGCGGAAAGCCGCGGTCGCCGTAAGCCACCACCGGCATTTCCATTCTGAGATTGTGGCTGAACCAGGATGTCGTGTCACGACGCATAAATTTTTTGACTCCAAAATAATTTTTTCGATAAAACTTTTCGCTTATTATAACGAAATGGGCTGAAATTTCACTGCGCGGAAGTCAATTTCAATCCAGCGATGCCCGCGACAATCAACAAGATACACAAAATTCTATTGAAATCTCGCGGTTCATTGAAAATATATGGAGATTTCATCGGAAATGGAAAGGCTTTATGCGGCGGTCTTTGACCTATCAACTGGTATTTGGTATGTTCTGCGCAGTCTCGATAATCAGTTATTTGCGATTCAATTCGGTCGCTCAACCGGCAAATGTGTTCCGGCAGAATATGACGGAGACGGTAAAACCGATGTTGATGTGTTTAGACCTGGTGATGGGACCTGTATTTGATGAGAAGCAAGCTCAGATTTACAGGAGCGCACTTTGGAGTATCAACAGACAAGCCGATGCCATCTGATTACGATAGAGACGGAAAAACTGCCATTGCCGTGTTCAGAAACGGAATTTTTAATGAGTTATGAAAAAAGAATTTTCCGACCTTGTCAAAAAATTGGACGAACAGATTTGCCAAGATGTGCGGCTTGACAGAGAACTGTTCACGTTGTTGTTCGATAAAGAGCGCGAGTTAGGACTTTTGCACGACGAGCGTCCGATTTGTCCGTTTTTGCGCCCGCATTTCGTCACGCGCGCGCAGTACGAAACAATCGCGCACTCTGCCGAAGTTCTTGCGGGCGCGTTCGAGCTTTTAGCCGCTGCCGCGCTGGAAACGGACGAAATTTTCGCCGAACTTGATTTAACCGAAAAGGAAGAGCGCATGGCGCGGCTTGACCCGCGATACGAGCGGCTTTGCGTTTCGAGCCGGTTCGACGCTTTTTTTGACGGCGATGATTTCAAATTTCTCGAATACAATGCCGAAACTCCCGCCGGCGTCGGCGACCAGATGCAGATGGAGAAAGTTCTTGAGCTTGTCCCGCCCGTTAAAGAATTTCTCGCGCAGCACAAACACTGGCGACCCGCGCCGCACGAACGGCTTCTCGAATCGCTCGCGGCGACTTACCGCGAATTCGGCGGAAACAAGGAAAAGCCGAATATTGCCATCGTTGATTGGCACGGCGTTTCAACGATGACTGAATTTTATGTTTTGCAGGAATATTTTGAATCACAGGGTTTTCCAACTTTGATTGCCGACCCGCGCGAGCTTGAATACGACGGAAATTCGCTGCACGTCGGAGATTTTGCGATTGATATTTTTTATAAACGAATCCTCATCCATGAATTTTTGGAAAATTTTGACGAAACTCATCCTTTATCGCGCGCTTACGCGGACGGGCGAGTTTGTATGGCAAATTCCTTTCGTAGTAAAATCGCGCACAAAAAAGCCGGTTTTGCTATTTTAAGCAACGAGCGATACGAAAAACTTTTCACGCCCGAACAGCTTGCCATAATTCGCCGCCACATTCCCTGGACGCGGCGCGTGCACGATTGCCGAACGACGCGCGAAGGACGGGAAATTGATTTGCTCGAGTTTTTGCGGCGCGAGCGCGAAGGTTTTTTGCTCAAACCGAACGACGATTACGGCGGCAAAGGAATCAAACTCGGCTGGGAAACATCGCAGGCGGAATGGGAAACGGCTTTAGATGAGGCTTTGCAAAATTCTTACGTTGTTCAAGAGCGCGTGCCAGTCGGCAAGGTAACCGTTCCGGCTTTTTCCGATTCAATCAAAATGGAAAGTTTGTTGATTGATTTCGACCCGTTTTTGTTTCTCGGAAAAGCCGAAGGCGGTCTGGTGCGTCTGTCTTCGCAATCGCTCGTCAACGTCGCGCAAGGCGGCGGACAAACCGCGCTTATCATTTTAGAAAATTTCTAATTGTGTTGAAGGAACTGAAAATCGACATTTTAATTATTGGCGTCGTTGTGCCCAGTTGAAAGGTTAAATAAAAAAACTCGAATCTGTTTCGAGATTCGAGTAGTCATGATTTCTCGATTTGCCGCTGCAGTATTTATTTCAAAAAACTTTATTTCGCAACTGTAATTTCTCGCGTCGTCGAATTGTAACCGCCATTGTCGACAAGGTTTCCGTTTTTGTCGATGAGTTCGACTTTGACTGAATGTTTTCCTTCCGCAAAACCTTGTAACCAAACGGGCTGCCATTTATCAATCATCTTCGCTTCATTGCCGTCAACCGAATAACGAACGTGATATTCGCCGCCGTCACCGACAAGCCTAGCGTTCGATAGCCAAAAATCGATCATAATCGCTTCTGCTTCCGCGCCCTTATACTCACCTTTCGGACGGCTGTAGGTGAGAAGCGGTTTTGCCAAATCAACCGCCCCCGCCGTGCTTGTTTCCATCGTTTTACCTTCCGGGCTAGCCGTTGGATTAACATTAGAACTAGGTTTTGTGCCTGCGCTGCTCATCATCTGATTTGAGTTGGTCGTCGCTGGTCTGCCCGGGTCGCCGCCACCGTTTTTAACCGTAAATTTTACCATCTGAAACGCACCGGCATTTTTATAGCTTTCGTGCCACGGACGTGAAGGGAAAAAGCGCAAGGTATGTTCGCCGTCCACAACATTTCTTAATTCGAATTCCTGTTCGAGATTGTAATATGCTTCATACGGCTGGTTGTCGAGAATAACGTGGATGTGATTGCCCATTCCGCTTGTCATATCTTTCATCGGTTTATAGCCTTTCAAATCTCCGCCAAGTTCGAGTCGAACTTTGACGGTTGAACTACTTACCGTTGCACCGTTTTGTGGTTCGACAACTTTCACGCTCGGTGCGGCATTATCCTGTTCACCGCGAGATTTCATCTGTTCCGCGATCATCTGCGGGCGCGAAACTTCCTTGAGACCTTCGCTGCTTTCGCTATGCCCTTCTGCGCTGTGCTCTCCAGATTTTTCGCCTGCGCTGCCGTGACCGGGGCTGTTTTGATGAGGAGCTTTATTTTCTCCGGTGTAACCGCCCGGATTTATCTGATGGGTTTGCGGATTATCACTGCAAGCTGAAAAAATGCCGAAGGCGGCTAAAAGTATCAATAATTTCGTCAATTTCATTATTCTCTCCTAAAACATTAAATTCACTTTTTATTACAAACTTTTATTTGTCAGTAATCAAACAATGAATTTTTTAATTAATGAACCTAAAATTTAATTAGTAAATAGTAGCGAAGTTTTCTTGTTTGCGAAAGTATCTGCACCAAAATAAAAAAGAGCATCCTTTCGGAATACTCTTAAGTTACATCGGCAAAGCCAAAGTGTATAGAACTCTAAACTCATCGATGCCAGGTATTTAAATTTATTAAATGCTTCTCGTCTATGGAACAAAAGCATTCGGAACAGGCTTATCAGTCGGATTACCGAATGCCACACCAGTAAAACCTTGCGTGCTTCTTTGCACATACCACGTGCCGTTACGGAAAACAGCAATATCAGTTTTTCCATCCGCATCATAATCCGCCGGTACGGGTAAATCTGTTCCAAATCCAAACCACACATCGCTAAACCCGCCCGTAAAAAAACTTATTTTCTTATTTATAAATCATAAATATTGTCTGATTTCTATTTTCTAAAATGAAAGTTTTTGAAATAAATTCAAATGCGACAATTTCGCTGTTTAATTTGGCTTTCGAGTTTGAGTTTTTGGGCAGATTATTAATCGGTAAATTAATCGGTTTAAAAAGCCTGCAGAGAGTTAGGCTCAATTTATCGATAAGTTTAACACCTTCAACCGAATTTACATATAAATTTCAATGATAAGCCATTTGAAAAACTTCTCGAAAAATTAACATTTTGGTGAGGTTTTCGTTACTTATTTGTGCCCTAATTAATATATAGTGTGATAAGAGAATTTTAAAGTTTAGGCAAAAAGTTTCGTGCTTCACCAACTAGCCGAGTATGAATATTTTACAATTAAATCCGAATTTATTTTTCTGTATTTGTTGCGAAATTTTTACTTTTTTCAAAAGCATTTTATCCGCGTGGTTTGCCGGTTTCAGACAACGGTTGGGTTGTCTAAATTACAATTGATAAAGCAAGATTTTTCAACATGAACTCCGAACAAAACGTTTCTGAAGCCGTCAGAACAGACGGTATCACAAGTAAGCAGGGCTTTTTGCAAAAACTCTTTGCCGTCTGGTTCGATGCGTTTGTTTATAATCAAATTTGGGAAGACCCGCGAGTTGATTTGCAAGCCTTACGATTAAACGAAAATTCGCGCGTTTTGACCATTTCTTCTGGTGGCTGCAACGCTCTCAACTACCTCGTCGAAAATCCCGAATCCATTACGGCGGTTGATTTAAACGGTTATCATATTTATCTTCTGCGCTTAAAGCTCGCAGCTCTGCAATTTCTGCCGACCTACGAGCAGTTCTTCAGTTTATTCGGCTTCGGCAAGCACGCTGCAAATGTCGCCAATTACGAAAAATACATTGCGCCGAATTTGAACCAGAGTGCCAGGCAATTTTGGGAAAGCAACGGTTTTTTTGGAAATCTGCTGCACGGCAACCGCATCAATTATTTTGCCAAAGGCGGACTTTACGAGCATTCGCGCAACGGTTATTTCCTCCGTTTCTTTCACGAATTTTCACGCCTTTTGGGCTGGCAACCCGGTGAGGTTTTGAAAGCCGAAACGCTTGCTGAGCAAGAGCGGCTTTATGAAAAAAACATCGCGCCTTTTTTTGATTCGCTGCTCGTTAAAACCGTCGGAAAAATGCCGGTCACAATGTTCGGTCTCGGAATTCCGCCGCAGCAATACGAGGAACTTAAGAAAGATTTAGCCGGACACCGAACCGTTATTGACGTTTACCGCGAACGCGCCAAACGGCTGGCTTGCGCTTATCCGATAAAGGAAAATTATTTCGCGTGGCAGGCGTTTGCCAGAAAATACGACACCCAAAACCGCGAAGCCGTCCCCGAATATCTAAAAGCTGAACATCACGAGAAGTTAAAATCAAACGCGCGCAAAATCAAAACGAACGTCGGTTCGGTAACGGAAGAAATAAGGCGAAATCCAAAAGGAACTTTCAACCGATTTGTTTTTCTCGACGCGCAGGATTGGATGAACGCGGATGCAATGACACAGCTCTGGCAGGCAATCGCCGACAAAGCAGAACGAGAATCAAGGATAATTTTCCGCACGGCGGGCGCAAATTCTCCAATCGAGAAAAATTTGCCGAAAAATCTGCGCGTCAAATTTGATTACCAAAAAAGTTTTTCAGCGGAACTCTTCAAACAAGACCGCGCTTCAATCTACGGCGGTTTTCATCTTTATATTTTTGAATAATGAGTTCAAAAGAAATCCAAAATCCAAATGGTGCTTTCGAGAAAATGGATGCAATGTATCGCCATCAGCGATACTTCTATGACTTAACGCGCAAGTATTACCTTCTCGGACGCGATAGATTAATCGCGTGGATGAATGTTCAGACTGGCGAAAACGTTCTGGAAGTCGGCTGCGGAACCGGCAGGAATCTCATCATTCTTGCAAAAAAACACAAGGACGCAAACTTTTTCGGGCTTGACGCTTCGAGCGAAATGCTCAAGACGGCGCAAGCTAAAATTGACCGTGAAAACTTAAAAAACATCACGCTCAAAATCGCGCTTGCCGATGAATTCGACTACAAGAAAACTTTCAATTTAGAAAAATCTTTCGACACGATTTTTTTTAGTTATTCAATTTCGATGATTCCAACCTGGAGAAAATCAATCGCCAGCGCTTTGGCAAACTTAAAATCCGGCAGAAGTTTTTACATCGTGGATTTTTATGACCAAAAAGAGATGCCCACGTGGTTTCGCAGAATCTTAAAAAGCTGGCTCAAGCAATTTCACGTTGAATTTCGGAGCGATTTATTGCCGCATCTTGAAGGTTTGGAAAAACATGATTTGGGCAAACTCGAAATCACCTCTATCGCTCGTCGCTACGCTTTCATAGCTAAATTTCAAAAAACCGATTAGCTTTTTGGGTTAGTGTTCTACACGTGAAATACCTGTGATTTATTGGGTTTTAATTGTTAAATATTTTCGTGAAAAAAATGTCGCAAAAATAGGCTTTTTTGAGGACACTACTCATTTTCTGCTTTACTACGCTCCGCGTACGGTATCTGATGGTATTGTTTTGGTGACGAGGGACGCAGCAAATTCAGTTACTCCCAGCACTACATGTGGAATCCATACCGCATCAGCGAACCCAAAAATCCAGGGCGATGTCGCAAGTAAGATGCCGGCGAACCCGTCTACCCATAGGTGACCGATCATGGGAATTTTTCGCACGATGCCGTATTCATGATTGGTGAAGAAGGTGACTATCAGACCGGTAATTCCAAGGGCGACAGGCACAAAAGTCTCGGCTCCGCCGCGAGCGAAGCCGAGAATGTATG
>JALZOH010000021.1 GCA_030857305.1 Acidobacteriota bacterium | reverse complement strand
CCGTTGTTGTACTTGTTGCCTGGGGTCTAGGTGTGCTGGTAGCTTCTGTTCTGACAGTCACATTTCCAGCGTTACCATTTGTTTGGGCTGATGCCTGCAAAACTGTCATCAAAGCCAAGCCTAATACAAATACGCTAATTCTTGTAATGCTTATTAAATCTCTAAATTTCATAATTATTCTCCTGTTTCTGTCTGGCGATTCCCTTAGAGGAATCGCCAGAGTTAAGATTTAAAACCTTTACCTTTAGTTGTTTGCCTTACGATTATTAACGTCAGCCTGGGTAACATTATTATCAATTTTCTCAACATCTACATCCGTACGGCGCACCGTATCCCGAACGGTTTCTTGATGCTCTGTAACATTTTTGCCGACGACGACTTCTTCAACCACTCGGGCTTGTTTATCAACGACCGCGACTTCAGCGCGCTCGGTTAATTCAATATCGCCTTCTTTAAAGCTTGTTAAATCGGAATTGGTTACTTCACGATTTACCGGACGGCGATTAACAACAACGTGTTCTTCACGCAATCTAACGCTTGCTTCGACAGGCTTTTCGATAATCCGGCTTCTAATATGCGCTCCGCCACCTTCAACTTCACGCTTGCCAACTTGCATCTGCTCTTCAATTATAGGAATAGTTGCTTCGCCTGTTCTGTTTGCGGTGTTTGGCATTGTTGCTGCATTTTGCGTCGGTGCAGTATTTTGTGTTGATGTAGAGGTTCTGACAACATTCTGCTGATTGGACTGTGACGAGTGTCCGTCAACGTCTGTCGCCCCATTTCTATCAAGAATTTCAGCCGCTTCTCTCGCTCTTGCATCCGAATCAACGTGTACCGTCAAAATAGCGTCCGCATCACTAGCGGCGTTGGTATAATTTCTTGCAGTCGTTTCGTCGCCACTGAACAATGAACTGAAAAAATTACTAATACTATCGCCGACGCCGGTTCCTGTTGTATTGACCGTAGTTGAAGCAGTATTAGCGTCACTCATTCTTCTATTTGAAACATCGACATTATCTTGAATAAATCCTTTTTGGATTAACTCTTGTCTTGCCGTATGAGCCTGTGTTCTATCGTCGAATAAACCAATTACTGTATGTGTCATTTTTTATCTCCTTAATTTTGAAATTCTTCTATCCTTAGCGTGGCAAAAATTACTTTAATGCCATTTCCTCAAATTATTGCTACTTTGATTTTTGGCAAACGCATTTAATTCTTACTTCTGTATTAAACAGTGCCGATTATTTTTACAATAGTTGCAATTCTATCGTGAAATTAGCAACTTATGTTCCATTAAATTGAAGTTAATATCAAAGTAATTCTAAATTCTCATAAATGGTTTTACCAGTTCATTTAGTTCTTCAGGAGAAGTGGCAAATCTGATTTAATGACTTGTGTTGAAAGGTAACTCAGAGATAATTTTGTATTGAATCGCTATAAGTCTTAGTATTCAATTCAAACACAACTGCGCCGACGGCGCTTGGAAACATAAAATGTTTTTAGGGGCTTACGATAAAACGTTACAATAACAATAATACGGTTTTCAAATAAAAAATTTTGAAAACCGTATTATTGTTATTCTTTAAAAAGAAGACAGCATACCGAAATATGCTGTCTTCTTTTTACATATTGGGATACGGCTTATTATTTGCCAGCCGCTCCCGTGTTATTATTTATCATATAATATCACCCCCAGGGCTCACTTAGATGCATGTTTTTTACCAGAGTTGCTAAAATTTCTCTAACCCATTAAACCTGTTTATCAATAAAGAATTTTGAACAATGTACATCTTCAACAAACAAAGTAGTTCTACATACATTTTTGAAATGCCCGAGGAAAATTTACCGCCTTATTCAAAATGTAACCTTGAAGAATCAAAATTTAAAAAGCCGTCCATCGCTATAAATAAAGCAAATAAACGGCTTTTCGGTGAACTGTTGGGATTAGCCTAAGCTTCAAACCTTGACAATTCAAATAAATTCGAGAAGGTTAGGCTTCAGCCACCTCACTGTAATCTTTACTCATAAATATTTTTTGATCACCTCCTTTTAGTGTTAAAAATATAATAAATGGAAATTCACCAGGAAGTCAACAAAAAAATTTGTGCTGAACGAAATTTTATTTTACGCCAAAAATTTCACAACTTTACTTCTATATAAACTACTGAGTCGTTCAGCCTCCAAATGGAGACAAAATTTGAAAACATTTGCAAAATTATGTAATTCATCTTACATTAGTAGTAATTGAAAAAGTGTTTTCAATGAAATTAACCAGCAAACGACTGCTGACATTTACTTGCTTTAATAAAACGCGCAAACACTTTCCCTTTTATTCATTAAAAATTTCAAAATTTTGCGGCTGCTTATCCCTGCAAACGTTAGATAATTATGAAAATACTGCTTTATAACCCGGACAACGGGGTAACTCGCAATTTTATGCCGCATCTGTGGATGTTTCTTCTTCAATCACTGACTCCGAAGGAGCACGAAGTTATTTTAATTGACGGAAACGCGCGGGCGATGAATGAAGCGGAACTCGTTCGTTTTTGTCGTGATGAAAATATCGAACTCGTCGGCATCGGCGCGATGACGCGGATGATTGCGCGGGCTTATAAATTTGCCGATGCTTTTCGTGAAGCGGGAATCAAAGTCGTCATGGGCGGACCGCACGTGACCGAATGCGCTGACGAAGCGCTCGGGCGCGACGGCGGACCGCGCCACGCCGATGCGGTCGCGCTTGGCGAAGCAGATGAAACTTGGGCTTTGATTGTTGAAGATGCCGCAAAGGGTGAATTAAAGGAAATTTACCAGCCGGAAATTGATGCCAAAGGTAACGACAAAAAGCCGAGCCTGCAGCCCTACCCGCACATTCCCTGGGAAACGCTCGACCTCGACCAATTCAGTCTCGTGCCGACATTTATGCGCGGAATTTTGTCGAAAATGGGTGACGGCTGGGGGAAATTTTTCGTCGTGCCGATTGAAACGGGACGCGGTTGTCCGTACGGTTGTGAATTCTGCACGGTGACGGGATTTTTTGGTGATTCGATTCGTTTCCGCACAAATGAAAGCGTGGTTGAAGAACTTCTGCGCCTCAAGGCGCGCGCGCGCAAAGAAAAAGGACAAATTGCCGTTTTCTTTATCGATGATAATCTTGCCATCAATATCAAGCGCGTCAAATCTTTATTGAAAGACATTATTGCTGCCGGAGCCCAACTGCCGTGGGTTGCCCAAATCAGCGCAAATCTTCTCAAAGATGAAGAGTTGGTTGATTTAATCGCCGAATCGGGCGGGAAATGGATTTTTATCGGTATGGAATCAATTGACCCAACGAATATGGCGGATGTCAATAAAAATTTCAGCCGTCCGGGCGATTATCCAGCCGTACTTGACCGACTGGCGAAACGTCACATCTACGCGATTACGTCGTTTATTTTCGGAATGGATAACGATACGGTTGGTGTTGCCGACCGAACTTTAGACCAGGTCAACAGTTGGCAGCCGGGACTTCCTGTTTTCGGTCAACTGACCCCATTTCCCGCAACTCCGCTTTACACGCGGCTCGAGAAATCCGGTCGTCTCCATCGTCCGAAACACTGGCTTGAATTCGCGCCGTTTGTGATGGCGCATAATCCGTTAAAGATGACGGTTGAAGAAGCGCGGAAGGAAACGATTCACGCCTGGGCTTCAAGTTACAGTCCCGAACGGAATGCTGAAGCCGTCAATGCTATCAGCGAGGCGCCGATTGGTTACCGCATCGGACATCTGATTGCACGATTTTTCTTTCGCGGAATTTACTTTCCGCAAATGAACAAACGGGCGTGGATAAAACTTCTGATGCAAAATCGCCGGACGATTTTTGCCTTGTCAAAAGAAGGATATTCAACTTATCGCTCGTCAAAACGGAAACACAAAGTAAAATTTGCCGACGCTTCTTAAATTAAATTTTTTAATACCGAAAAAACCTTCGTCGATTTTGACGAGGGTTTTTTATTGCTCACAAAATAATTTTAGATTCTGCCCCGCAGTTAATGTGCAAACGCAAGGTAAAAAATTTATGTTAAACTTCTCAAATGAAGGACAAAACGACCGCGAAGTTAAAAAAACGTTCTCCGCCTTTATTTCTCGGCGCGCTGGTCTTGCTTCTTCTGACATTTCTGGTGCTTCTACAATCATCGAATCTGTGGCAGAATCTATCGGTTGATTCTGCCAGCGACACGCTTCTGCTCTATGCGCTTTCTTCGCTCAATTTTATTGCCCTCGTTATCTTCGCCTTCATTTTTGTTCGTAACTTAGTCAAACTGAACCGCGAACGGCGCGCCCTCGAACTCGGCTCAAAAATTAAAACTCGTTTGCTGATGTATTTTTTCGCGATTAGTCTTTTGCCGATTATAGCAATGGCGTTTTTCTCTTACTTGTTTATGAACCGCGCGCTCGACCGTTGGTTTACGGATATTCCCGAGAACGTCATCCGTGAAGCCAAGCAAGTTCAAGATCAGTCAATCCAAGACCAAACCGTAAAATTAAATGAAACGGCGGAAATGCTGGCGACGGCTTTGGAAGCAAAAGAGGTTAAAAATCAAGATTTGCAAAATCTTGTGGAAGCTGGAAACTTGACGCGGCTCGAAATTATCTCCACAGACGGCAAAGTTTTAGCCGAAAGCGAAACAAATCTTAACTCCGAGCAAAAAGCCGAACTTGAAAATACGCTCAAATTCATTCGCGAAAGTAATTTCATCGAACGAGCTTTAACCGACGGAGTAGGCTTTGACGGTGCTGTTTCAAATTTTTCAGACGGTCGAATGCTCGTCGTCGTGACGGATTTGCGTTCGGCGAAAAATGTCAGCCAAATAGTTGATCATTCGTTGGTTGAATTTGAAAATCTTAAGCAAAATGCACAAACCGTCCGGCAGGTCGGACTTTTAACACTCGGTTTTCTGACTTTTATGCTAATTTTCGCTTCAAGCTGGACGGCATTTTATATTGCACGCGGTTTAACCGTACCGATAAAATCTTTGGCAGAAGGGGCGAACGAAATAGCGCGCGGCAACTTCACGCATCGCGTCGAAGTTCTTGCCGAAGATGAACTTGCCCTGCTCGTTTCTACATTTAATCAGATGTCCGCGAAACTCGAAGAAAATTCCGCCGAGATTTCCGAGCGCCGTAAATACATCGAAACCGTTTTGCAATCGCTTTCAACCGGCGTAATTTCTTTTGATGGGGAAAACCGCGTGACAACCATCAATAAAGCCGCGATTGAAATGCTCAAGCTCGAAACGGCGGATTTTGCTCAATTTGAACTAAAACAATTAGTCAATGAAGAAAATCAAACGGTTTTGGAAAGATTATTAAATCGTGCGAAACGAATCGGGCAGGCAAGCGAGCAAACTGTTTTGCGGCGCGAACACGCTGACGGAAGCACACAAACGGGCGAAAATTTGTCTGTGGCATTAACTGCCACGGCTTTGCCAAAAACTTTTGAAACCCAAACAAGCGGTATTGTGTTGGTCATCGAAGATTTATCCGAACTGATTGCGGCGCAACGCGCTTCGGCGTGGCAGGAAGTAGCGCGGAGAATGGCACACGAAATAAAAAATCCGCTAACGCCGATCCAACTTTCAGCTGAACGAATCGCAAGACGCTTTGCGCTGGAAGTCCAAAGCCCAAAGTCCAAAGTCCGGAGTATGTTGCAAGTTTTTAATGTGAAAGATGAAATCCAAAATCCAAAGTCCAAAATCCAAAATGTAATCGATGAAAGCACGGAAACGATTCTGCGCGAAGTTAACAGTTTGAAATCGATGGTTGATGAGTTTTCGCGTTATGCACGGATGCCGGATGCGCGGCTCGAATCGGGAAATCTGAATGAAGTCATCGAGCAGTCGATCACGCTTTACGACGACCGATTTGCGGATGTGCAAATTCAGCTAAATTTAGCTGAAAATTTGCCGAACGCTTTGTATGACGATGAACAAATGCGCCGTGTTTTTGTAAATTTAATTGATAACGCAATCGAAGCCTTCGATCAAGCGCAGACCAACAAGCAAATTTTTATCAACACATTTTCTGACGTGGCGCGTGACTTGATTGTCGCGGAAATCTCCGACAACGGCAGCGGAATAGCGCCAAGCGATTTCCAAAAACTTTTTCAGCCATATTTTTCCACCAAAGGACGCGGCACCGGGTTAGGTTTGGCAATTGTGCAAAGAATCATTTCCGAACATCGCGGAAAGATTCGAGCGGCGAATAATTCAACCAAAGGGGCAAAGTTTATCGTAGAATTACCGGTGATTTTATAATCTTATCGAATTGTTAAACGGAGTTTTGAAAATCACAAACAATTTTAGTAACAAATTATTTGAGCGCAATTGATGAAAATACGAAAACGCTTTTTAATTTCTTTAGAAGTTTAATGTCAAATTCAATTTTAATCGTTGACGACGAACGCGGAATCCGCGACACGCTGCGCGGAGTTTTGGAAGACGAAGGTTTTGACGTGGAAACGGTCGAATCTGGTGAAGCGTGTCTGAAACTTGTTGAAGAAAATAATTTCGCGTGTATTTTGCTTGATATTTGGCTGCCGAATATTGACGGTTTAGAAACGCTGAAAAAGTTACGGGAGCAGCGTAATGACTCTGCCGTCGTAATGATTTCCGGTCACGGCAATATCGAAACTGCCGTCAATGCGACTAAGCTCGGCGCTTTTGATTTTATCGAAAAACCTCTATCAATCGAAAAAACGATTCTTACGGTCAGAAACGCGATTCGCACGAGGCATCTCGAACAAGTCAATCAAAACCTCGCGGAACAACTCGGTCAGGAATATGAAATGGTCGGCGATTCAATTGTGATGCGCGCGCTTCGCAAACAAATCGCCATCGTCGCGCCGACCGATGGGCGAGTTCTAATTTCAGGCGAATCGGGAACGGGCAAAGAATTAGTGGCGCGGGCGATTCACGCTAATTCAAAACGGAAAAATGCCTTGTTTGTTGAAATAAACTCGGCGGCGATCCCTGACGAATTAGTTGAAAGCGAATTATTCGGACACGCGAAGGGAGCTTTCTCCGGCGCGGTGAGCGCGAAAAAAGGAAAATTTGAAATCGCTGACGGGGCAACGCTGTTTCTTGATGAAATTGGCGACATGTCGCCGCGCGTACAGGCAAAAATGCTGCGTGTTTTGGAGGAGCAACGGTTCGCCCCGGTCGGCAGCAACGCGCCGATCAAAGTTGACGTGCGCGTAATTTCCGCGACGAACAAACGCCTTGATAATTTGATTGAAGACGGCAATTTCCGGGCAGATTTATTTTATCGCTTAAATGTTATTCCGTTTCAGATTCCGCCGCTTCGTGAACGTCCCGAAGACGTTCCTTTGCTGGTTGAATATTTTAACCGCAAATTTTCTACCGATTACGGGAAAAAGCCAAAAGATTTTACGACCGAAGCAATTGCGGTTTTGCAAAACTACGCCTGGCTCGGCAATGTACGCGAACTCCGCAACACAATCGAGCGTGTCGTGATTATGACTTCAAAACAAAAAATTGCGGCTGCCGATTTGCCCGAGCTTAACTCAAAAAATGAAACGCCCGCTTCGACGTTTCGCTTTCCCTCGTTCAAAGAAGCCAATGATGCTTACCAACGCGAATTTATTTTGCACAAACTTGCCGAAGCGGACGGCAATGTAACGCTCGCGGCAGACGCGATGGGAGTTGACCGGAGCCATCTTTACCGGCGAATGAAAAACTTGGGTATTAACGGAGAAAAGGGAAAATTATGAGAATCCAATCGTTATTTTTATCTTACTGAAATCTTTTAGCTAAACTTTTAAGTATTTATTTCGCGTTTGCCTTTTTCTTGTTATACTTAAATCATATTTTGCAACTTTGACAGATTTCCAATCGTAAAGTTTGTGATTTATGTTGCTTGATACGCAAATTTCTTCGAGGAGCGAGATAAGAAAATGGGATTGTGGATGAGAATTAAACGCATGTTTTTTGCCGGAACAGGCGCGGCGCTTGATAAAATTGAAAACCCGGAAATGGTTCTTCAGCAAACGATTCGGGATATGCGCGAACGCGTGCCGGAACTCAATAATTCGGTTGCACAGGTGATGGCGACCGAGCGTTTATTAGCTAAAAGTAAAGAAAAATTGTCGGAAGAAGTTGTGGATTTAGATTCTAAGATCAAGGCTTCAGTTAAATTGGGACGTGATGATGTTGCGACGAATTATATCGGTGTACTTCAGCAAAAACAACTCGAACTTCAAAAAACTTCCATCCAACTAGAACAATCTGTGGTTGCCTCCAAACAAGCTCTGAAAGCGCGAGACAATTATGTTCTGAATATGAACAAACGCACTTCGGAAGCGATGCAATTGATTAGCGCGTCAAAGCAAGCTAAACTTCAGGAGCAGCTGGCGCAAACAATGGAAACTTTTAATATTGGCGATGACGCTTCGACATTTAACGAAATGCGCGAAAAAATCGACCGTCGCGTGGCTGCCGCCGAAGCCAAACTTCAACTCGGAACATCCAGCGTTGATTCGCAAATGCACGACATCGAGCGTGAAGCGATGGATATTCAGCTGCAGGACAAACTGCTCGAATACAAACAAAATATGGGACTGCTCGGAAGCGGTTCGGACGCGGGCAGCAAACAAATTTCCTCGTCTTCGGAAGTAAAAAGCAACTTGTTCGACGGGGAAGTAAAAAGCGACCCGTTCGACCGGGAAAACTAAAATTTTACTCGGTTAATAATTCGCAAAACTCAAACGGCAAAACGAGCATCTATTATTTGTTATGGCAGATTTAGCAAAGTTTCAACAAGAGATCAGTAGATTTAATTCCTCCTACGCCAAAGAAGCCGTTAAAGAGCCGGTTAATTTTTGGGGTTTAGCCGGTTTTGCGGTTGCGGCAGCTTACACGCAAAGCGTTATCCCGCTCCTGATTGCGCTTATTTTCGAGATTGCCTACATATTTATTTTGCCGAATTTGCCTGCTTATCGGCAGTTGGTTGACCAGCGCGAAAAAGAGCGCAGGCTTTCGCTCAATAAATCGACCAGAGAAAAATTGATAAAATCCTACACTCCGCGCGAACGTGAAGCGGTTGAATATCTGCGCTGGCAGAAAGATAAAATTCAGGAAAATTATAAAAAATTCACCGGCGCGCGCGAACTTCCTTCAAATCTGCACACGCTCCATCAACGCTGGGAAGATTTTGTCGACCTTTTGGACGTTTACCGCCGCCGCAAACAACATCTCAAATCAATTAACCGCCAAGCTGTTCATAATCAACTCGCCCAGGCATTTCGCGCCGCAGAAAACGCCGGCGACGAAAAAACAAGGCGCGTTCAGCAAACGAATGTCGAGATTTTGAAGCGTCGTCTCGCGTCTTTTGACGAACTCGAGCGCAGCGTCAAACTCGTTGAAGGGCAGCTCCAATCGATTGAAAACTTTTTCGGTTACTTAAATGATGAAATTGTGACGATGTCGACGCCCGAAAAATTCTCGCTGCTTGATTTTGAACAGCTTTCAGATTCGATTGCGATGACCAAACAGATGCTTGACGCCACCTCCGATTCGGTCGGCGCGCTTGATTCCTATAATCGTGAAATGGGCAACTATGAATTGTTGCCGAATTCAAATTCTTAAAATCTAAAACAATGCAAAACGCTGGTTTAATCGAAAAAATTCAAAAACTTTCAGCTGAAACTCGTATCGAGGTCGAGCATTTTGTAGAATTTCTAACGGAAAAGCAAAAGGCTAAGCAGAACGGCGAAACTGATACGGAATCTATCAGCTTTCATCAAAACAATAATGAGAAAACGGGAAGCGTAAATCTTTTCAAACGTGGTATTAGCAAACAAGAGGCTGCCGCGCAACGCGCCGCCCTTGCCGCTTTCGCCGAAGATTGGGAACGACCCGAAATGGAAGTTTATGACAAACTATAAACGCGGCGATATTGTTTTAGTTTTGTTTCCCGATTCAAATTTACAAACAGCAAAGAAACGTCCTGCTCTTATTGTTCAAGCCGACAATTTACAAACAAACTTAACGCAGCTAATCGTTGCAATGATTACAACAAATATGGCGCGGGCAAATCATAAAAGCCGCGTTACTATTTTATTAAATTCGCTTGAAGCAAAGCAGAGCGGTTTACAATTCGATTCGGTTATCGCAAGCGACAATCTCACCACTGTCCAAGAAAAATTCATAGACAAAGCTTTAGGAAATTTGCCAACAATGAACGCGGTTGAATCTGCTCTGGCTCATACTTTCGATTTGAAATTAGCTTAAACTTGCCTCTCTTTCCACAATCAATTAGAATCTTCGTTTCGGCAAATGCCGAAATTTCCCACAGTTATTTTTAACGAATATTTTAGACGAGGAATTTATATATATTATGAAAAGAGTAGGTATTTTAACGGGGCGTGAAGTTACGTTTCCCGAATCAATTATTAGAAGCATTAACGAAAAAGGAAATGGCGAAGTGGTTGCCGAAATGGTAAAGTTCGGCGGCATCCGGCTTGATGAAGAAAAGAAATATGACGTAATCGTTGACCGCATTTCGCACGAGATTCCGTATTACCGCGCAACTTTGAAGCGAATGGCGCTCGAAGGAACATACGTTGTTAATAATCCGTTTTGGTGGTCGGCGGACGATAAATTTTTTAATTTCAGCCTTGCGGCAAAAATCGGGGTCGCAATTCCAAAAACTGTTCTGCTTCCGCAGCAGGATTACATTCCCGATGTGACGAGCGAATCTTTGAGAAACCTTGAATTTCCGCTTGACTGGGAAGGCATTGTGGACTACGTCGGATTCCCTGCTTTCCTGAAACCCTTCGACGGCGGCGGATGGAAAAACGTCTCGAAAATTCACTCGCTCGAAGAACTTTGGTACGTGTATAACCAGACCGGAAAACTTTGCATGACTTTGCAGGAAGGCATCGAGTTTGAACAGTTCGTTCGTTGTTATTGCGTCGGTCAGGAAAAAGTTTTGATTATGCCGTATGACCCGTCTAAGCCTTATTTATCGGGAATGCAGTATGTGAATGTGGAAGATTATTTGTCGCCGGAACTGCACGCGCGCGTCGAGAAAGACGTGATTACAATTTGCAAAGCACTCGGTTATGATTTAAACACGGTTGAATTTGCCATTAAAGACGGTATTCCATACGCGATTGATTTTATGAATCCGGCGCCGGACGCTGAACTAGCCTCTGTCGGCGAACAAAACCACAAATGGATTGTTGAAGCGATGACCGAATTTATCTTTAAGAAATTGGAAAAAGGTTTTGAAACTCCTGAATACCGCTGGAGCGCACTGCTCAACCCGGCGGAGAAAACTCCGAAAATGGCAGCAAAAGCTAAAGCGACAAAGCCTTCGACCAAAACCGCGCAAACAAAAAAGGTTGAAAAATCAAAAGCTAAAAATACAACTGATAAAAAACCTCAGGCGAAAAAAGCCGGAGCAGAATAAAATTAAAATGTTTGTATTTTGATTGAGAAGTTTTTGTTTCGAGACAGCCGGTAAATAATAAACAACACGTTTGTTATTTACCGGTTTTTTGCAGGATGTTTTATGAATTTTGATTTGAAAATCTTACGCGGCGGTAAATTTCCTCAAGTTTCATTGTCAAATCTACCGAGTGAAATTCAATTTCCGTGTCGTTATGACTAAAAAAGTAAGTAATCCAGGAGCCATCCGGCTGGCGGCGGTGAATTTCAACCGCAATTTTCGTCTGCTCAACGACAACATATTCCTGAAGACTTGGCATTTGCTGATAAAAAAGAAGTTTTTCGCGCCGGTCAATGTGTTCCGTAGAAGGCGAAATTACTTCGACAATCAATATCGGCTCGTTGCGAAAATGCGAGTCTTCAACCGTTTGCTCGCACGAAACAAGAACGTCAGGGTAATAATAAACATTTGGAGAAACGCGAACTTTAATGTCGCCCGAAAACGGCTCGCATTTTGAATTTCGCAAGTGGAAAACGAGATGCGCGACTATTTCATTAACGATGCGATTGTGGTTGTCGCTCGTGCCAGCCATCGCGTACACTTCGCCGTAAACGTACTCGTGCTTGACCGGACTAATACGTTCGCCTTCGAGATAGCTTTCGACGCTGATTTTCGTTTTTAATTTTGCCAATCCCATAATTTATAAATTGTATAACTTAAAATCGAAGTTTTCTCAAATAATTTTCCACGACGAAGTTTTCCACCTGTGGAAAACTCAACTGCAAAACTTTTTGAAAATTTATCAGAACAGTTTTGGTATTTTACGCTTTTAATAAACAATGGTTACGTGAAAGATGTAAAATACAATGTTGTGGTTGAAGATAAAATGTTTAAGCCGGAAGCATTGGGAAAAGCAGCCGGTAAAAACTAATTGCTGAGAAGAGCTAGAGTTTTGTTATCAGCAAATTCCGCGTCGGAATGGTCAAATACAGCGTCAAGTTCTTTTTCGACGCTGCCGTGTCCGAGCGGAATTTTCTTTAGCAGCGGCACAAAGTTTTCAAAATCATAGAGTTCGTTATCGAGTAGATGCGAGCCGGTAACATTTGTCAAAGCAGTCATCATTGACGAACGAACGTTCGGAATTTCTTTAGCGAGTTCACTAACCATTTTTTTTACGCGGGCGCGTTTTAAATTCGGTTGCGAGCCGCACAGATTACACGGAATTATCGGAAATTGTTTTTCTTCCGCAAATTTTTGAATATCTTTTTCCTGGCAATAGACAAGCGGGCGAATAACCGTATTGCGCCCGTCGTCGGAATG
>JALZOH010000311.1 GCA_030857305.1 Acidobacteriota bacterium | reverse complement strand
CCGCGAGTGCCGTGCTGTCCGGGGACCAGCCAAAATAAAAATAGATCAAGCCTTCGTTTTGGGTAATCGGTTTGACATCGCCGCCTTCAGAATCGCAGATATAAATTTGCTCGGAGCGGAAAGTCAAAACCGTTTTCGGCGGCTCAGCCGGCGTACTGGTTTGAACTGGATTGATATTCGCGTTTTGGGAATTTGCATCCGCGCTCTCGGTGTTTTGATTATTAGCGTTCGTGTCAGAATTAGCATTGGCATCAGAATTTAGTGAAGCGTTTGCGTCACTCGAAGTTTGATCGGTAGAAGGCGGCGCGGCGCTGGTTTGTCCGGTGCGAATCATCGCGACAAAAGCGACCGCGCTCGAATCAGGCGCCCAGACAATCGTGTCCGCGAAATGGACAGCCATTGTGTCAGGTGTAACTTTTTGTAAAAGTTTGCCGTCTCCCGTGTACATATCGAGCCTAAATTCCGAGGGCAAATCGGTGGCTTTATGATAAACCACCAAAACTCTTTGTTTATTCGGTGCGGTGATAGTTTTATCAATTAATTCCTGCTGACGATTTTGGTCAAAATCCACTTGCACCGCTTCGTTTCTATCTTCCGTTTGAACGGCTTGATTGGTCACAGTTGGCTCAGGAACATCCGATTCAAAACGAAAGTTTAATTTTAAGGCGGGAACATCGCGCAAAGTTGCAGGCGCGAGCGTCTGGGTTTCAAAATTGGTTTTTTGACAACCGAGCGCCGACAGTAAAAATATAAATAAAAGAAAGCCTGTGAAGTTTCGCTGGTACATAATTTATTCAAAACAAAAGTTAAACAAGACGGGAAAAAATAAAAAAGTGAATAATCGATAACAAGAAGTGAATAATTGTTCACTTTTCACTGTTGAATATTCACTTTCCAAATTTTACTTCAACGGCGTTTTTAAGTAATCCTGATAAAGCCGTTTTTGTTCTTCCGACGGGTTTTCGACCGGCACAATCGCGTAATCTTGTTTGCCGCGTCCGCCAAGCGTAACTTCGATGTCGCGCAAGGCGTCAAAGCGAAAAACTGTCAATTTTATTTTATCGCCCGGTTTCTTTTCGTTCATATAACTTGTCAAAAATGTTTGACTGGCGCGATTGCCGTCGATTGCCACAATCTGGTCGCCGGTGTTTAATCCGAATTGGTAAGCCGGGACATCTGACGCAAGTGCGCGAATCATCAATTTTTCGCCGTCCTGGGCGAGAGTACCGCCTAAGAAAGCTTGTTTTTTCGCGTCGCTGTCCAGATTTATCCGCAAACCGATGCCATTTAGAATTTTGTTGTATTCAATTTCCTCAGTTCCGCGAACATATTTTCTAAAAAATTCGTCGAGGCTTTTACCCGCCATCATTTCCGAAGTTCTTTGATAATCTTCTGGCGTGTAATTGCGATTTTTCTTGAAAAATTCCGTATAGAGATAACGCATCACATCGTCGAGCGATTTCGCGCCCTTCGATGAGGAACGAATTTCAATGTCGAGCAAAAAGTTGACAAGTTCGCCTTTGTCATAATACGAAATTTGATTATTGACGGCGTTTTCGTCCGGTCTGTAATATTTTATCCATGCATCGAAACTCGCATTTTCAAGGCTCGTCTCGGTTCTGCCCGGACGATTTTGCAGAGCTTGGATCAGCGCGGTTTTGCTATTTAAAACTTCTTTGTCAGTATTTAAACCCGCGCGGCGTAGAAGAACGCCTTCATAATAAGCCGTTCCGCCTTCGGCAACCCAGAGCAGTTTTGTGTAATTTTCGTTTTCATAATCGAACGGTCCGAGCGCATCGGGGCGAATGCGCTTTACGTTCCAAAGGTGAAAATATTCGTGAGCGACCAGATTCAAAAAACTTTTGTAACTGGCTTCGGGTTTGAAGCCGAATTTGTTCCATTGCAGAGCGGTGGAATTTAGATGTTCGAGACCGCCGCCGCCGCGCAAATTAACGATAAAAAGATAATCTTTATACGGAATTTCACCGAATATCTCAACGCCCTGCGCGACAATTTTTTCGATGTCCTTCGCCGTTTTTTGTAAGTCGTAATTGCCTTCGCCTTCAAAAATCAGGCGGTGCGGAACGCCCTGAAAAACAAATGTCGTTTCGACAAAGTTGCCGACTTCAAACGGGGAATCGTACAAAACGTCAAAGTTTTCGGCGCGGAAAGTATTTGTTTGGTTTTCGACTACGGGAAGTCCGGTAGCGACTTTCCAGTTTCCGTAAGGCACAACTCTCACGGTTGAAGGCTTGTCAAGCCCGTCTTTCGGAAACATTAACAATGCGGAATTATTGAAAAAAGCGTGCTGGTCGTTGAGTTCGTTAGTTCGCACCGTTAATTCATTGGCATAAACATTGTATCTGACAACAAGTTCCTTCGCACCCTTAGTGTTAATCTGCCACGTGTTTTTGTTGATTTTCTGCCAAGTCAAATCTTTTCCGCTTGTATCTTTCGCTTTAAAATCTTCAACGTGCCGCGCATATTCACGAATCAAATATGAACCCGGTGTCCAGACAGGCATTTTAAGTTCAGCCATCGCGGGTATATTCGGAGCTTTGTAACGCATTTCCACTTCTAAAAGATGCGTCCAGGGTTTGGTCATCGAAACCGTGTAACTGATGTCGGTTGATGACGCAACCGGTCTGGTTTCAACCGGTGCCGGCTTCTTTACCGCAGGCTTTTTTCGCTGGGCAGGCGTTTCTTGATACATAGAAAAAATAAGCGCAATCATTAAAATTGCTAAAACCTTTATATTTGTCGCTTTTTGCATCGCTTTTACAAACTCCATTTGATTTTTCGTAAATTTTACACGATAAAAGACAAATCCGACAATTTGCCTTTCGAATCGGTATTTTCGTAGTGAAATTTTAAGGGAGAGTTTTTATTGAGCTTTTTACTTTAGCTTAGGATTAAACATTAGAATACGTCAGCGGGCAAAATTTCATAAATGCATTATTTAAGTTTTCCGCTGACCACCATAAAACGCATATCAGGACCTTCAAAACCGAGTTTGAAAACGTTGAGAAAAACCGCAATATTATTTTCGTACAGATAAACGTCTTGAATACGATAATCGAGCGCGCAACCCCGACCTTTCGGTAGTTCAGCGTCTTTTTGCAAAAATTTGGCGGTCTCGGTTTCTTTGTCTTTGAGCGACAATTCAAATCTAAAAGTTTCCTGCTCGAAAGCTTCGCAGTCTTTCGTTTTTGTTAAAAAGCTTTTTAGCGATAATTCATAAAACCCTTTTCGATACATCGAACCGATTTCGGCAGCAAATCGCACAACGCTGGCAGACTTTGAGCTTGAATCTTCATCAAGCGTCAAATCATTGATCAAATGCGAAACGACGTGTTTGCCGTCATTTCCTTTGATTATTTTGAGTTCTCGGAGTTTCTTCGCAGCAAGCAGTTGAGCTTTGTTTCTTGCCGCAACTTCCGTCGTCGTTTCCTTTTCAATGCGAACGGAAACGGGCGGAGCGGCAAAAGAATTTTTTACTACGTCAACAAAATAATAATTTGAATACGGAAATCCCGACCCGTCCTGCGTGCCGTATTCTTCAAACGCCAAAAACTTTCCGTCTTTGGAAAAGCCGATAAAATTTAGATTTGCATAATCTCCGGCATACAAATTTACTGACAACATAAGCAAAGTCAACAATATGGAACAGATTTTTTTCACACCCGATTCTCCTTGAATTTACGGCTGATTTCTCGCTTTAAAGATTATAATAAATACTTAAAATGCTGATGCTCCGGCTTCGGCAACTTGGTGGTCTTGCTCGCCGCTTCCGCCCGAAACGCCGATTGCGCCGACAACTCTGCCGTCTTTTTTGAGCGGAATGCCGCCCGCGAAAATCATAACTTTTCCGTTGTTGGAAGCGTGAATG
>JALZOH010000310.1 GCA_030857305.1 Acidobacteriota bacterium | reverse complement strand
ATATGGGGGCGGTCTTGGCGGGAACTCGTTACCGCGGCGATTTTGAACAGCGTTTCAAAGCGATTATCGAAGATTTGAAAAAAGAAAAAAACGCGATTCTTTTTATTGACGAAATTCACACAATTGTCGGCGCGGGCGCGGTTTCGGGCGGCGCGATGGATGCCTCGAATATCTTGAAACCTGCGCTCGCGGCGGGCGATTTACGCTGCATCGGCTCGACGACTTACGCTGAATACAAAGCGGCGTTTGAGCGCGACCGGGCGTTGGCGCGGCGCTTTCAGAAAATCGAAATCGGCGAGCCGACGATTGACGAAACTTACGAAATTTTAAAAGGCTTGAAACGATTTTACGAAGAACATCACGGCGTAAAATACTCGGATGAATCTTTGCGCGTTGCCTCCGAACTCGCCGGAAAATACATTAACGACCGACACTTGCCCGACAAAGCGATTGATGTAATTGACGAAGTCGGCGCGGCGACAAAACTTTTACCGGAAGACAAACGCCCCAAAGTGATTTCTGTTTCAATGGTCGAGAACACGATTGCGCGAATGGCGAAGATTCCGCCGAAAACCGTTGTTGCTGACGAAAAAGACAGATTGAAAACTCTACGCGAAGATTTGAGAAACGTTATTTTCGGACAAGACGACGCCGTGGATAAAATCGTCAACGCGATTCAAATTTCGCGCGCCGGCTTGGGACACGAAACAAAACCCGTCGGCTCATTTTTGTTTTCGGGTCCGACAGGCGTTGGCAAAACCGAACTGTCGAAACAATTAGCGGAACAACTCGGCATCGAGTTTATGCGCTACGATATGAGCGAATACGCCGAGCCGCACACGGTTTCGCGCCTTATCGGCGCGCCGCCCGGTTACGTCGGCTTCGACCAGGGCGGACTTCTGACCGAAGCGATTATGCGCACGCCGCACGCTGTTCTCGTCCTCGACGAAATCGAAAAAGCGCATCCGAATCTTTTTAATTTGCTTCTGCAAGTAATGGATTCGGCGACTTTAACCGACAACAACGGCAAAAAAGCTGATTTCCGCAACGTAATTCTTATTATGACGACCAACGCGGGCGCGAGAGAATTATCTTCGGGCGGCGTCGGCTTTCGCAATCAATCCGAAACCAAAGGGCAGGCGAAAGGCGCAATCGAACGCACATTCTCGCCGGAATTTCGCAATCGCCTCGACGCCTGGGTGCCGTTCAAGGCTTTGGACTTGGAAAACATTAAGCTGATTGTCGATAAATTTATTAAAGAATTAAACGGACAATTAGCTGAAAAGCGCGTGTTGATAAAGCTAGAAGAATCAGCAAAAGAATGGCTGGCGAAAAACGGTTTCGACGGCAAATACGGAGCGCGTCCGATGGCGCGTCTGATTCACGATAAAATCAAACAGCCGCTTGCGAATGAGATTTTGTTCGGCAAATTAACCGATGGCGGAAGCGTTTCGGTTAAAGAAAAAGACAATGAATTGATTTTGAATTTTTGAGCGAATATGAAGAAGATAAGTTGGAATGCTTTTTACAAAAGAATTATTGAAAGCAGTTTAGCAATCCTCACAAATTGCCGATATGCTAGAAGCATTGAAAAAACCTATTCTGTAGTTATTATATAATTATGTCATTAGAAATCGCTTTGCCGCAACACATCGAACAACATCTGCAAACCGAAATGGGAAACGAATTTCCGCGTCGGCGGAGATTTCCGCAGAGGTTTTGAAAAGGTATTTGAGCAATGTCCTCGAATAATCCAAGTCTTTTGAGGCGCGTTCAGCGTCAGAGTTACCCCTTATGTCTTCTGAAAAATAATCTAAACTATTCGAGAAAATCGTGAACCATTTCGCGTGGAGCCAGTTTGTTGCGCGTGATAATTCGGGCGCAGCCGTTCCAGCGCAAAATCGCGTCGTCATTTCCCGTCGGGCGAATCGCTTCGGCTTTCTCAAACCAATTCATCGCTTGACAGAAAAGTTCATATGCATTGGACTCAGCAAGCGGATTGGCGCTGTTGAGAATCGCCTTCGCCCGTCGCTCATAGATAATCCCGGTGTAATAAGTTCGCGCATAGTCATCCTGAATTTGCGCTAAATAATCCTGAATCCGCGAATCGCCAACGGCGTAATCTCTCGCCAGACGGTCGCTCATCGCCAGAACGAGCGTGACTAATGCGTCTTGATCATCCGAATCAACCTGCAAAATATCAAGACAAATACTCTCCGCCGCGCCCGGTTCGTTGAGCAGACGGTAATGTTTCGCTTTTTCGAGAGCCGCCGGAACAGCTTCTTTATGTAAAGATTTTAGTTCAAACATGGTTGCTCCTAAGTTTGTAATTCCGTCTTTAAGCGGCTTTTTGTTTAGCCAAAGTCAGCCGAAAGGCGGAACTACAAACGTTTACTTAGATGAACGCCGAAATAATCGCAAAAATCTCTTAATCGGGTCGTAAAATTCGTCAACCACGCGCTCTTTAAGCGGAATAATTGCGTTATCGGTGATCGTAATATTTTCGGGACAAACATTTGTGCAGCATTTGGTAATGTTGCAATAACCGATATTAAATTCGTTTTTTATTTCTTCCACGCGATTTTCCGTGTCGAGCGGATGCATTTCGAGCGCCGCCGCATAAACCAGAAATCTTGGACCGATAAACTGTTCGTGCAAATGATGGTCGCGCAAAACGTGGCAAACGTCCTGACACAAAAAACATTCGATACATTTGCGAAATTCCTGCACACGGTCAATGTCTTCCTGCCTCATTCGCCAAGTTCCGTCGGACGCGTCGGGCGGGCGCGGGTTGAATTTTTTGATACGTTTTTTAACCGCGTAATTCCACGAAACATCCGTGACCAAATCTTTTTTGAGCGGAAAGGCTTTCATCGGCTCGACGGTTATCGGCTCGCCGGTCGGTAGAGTGTTCATTCTGGTCATACACATCAGCTTCGGATTGCCATTAATTTCCGCCGAACACGAACCGCATTTGCCCGCTTTGCAATTCCACCGGCAAGCGAGGTCGCCCGCCTGCTCGCCCTGAATTTGCAGAACTGCGTCTAAAACAACCATTCCTTCGGAAATTTCGGTTTCGTAGGACTTGAATTCTCCACCGTTTTTATCACCACGCCAAATTTTGAATGTAGCTTTTCTCATTTAGGATTCTTGTTAGCTGATTTCGACAATTTTTTCGCCGCTTTCGAGAAACTCAAATGCATCTTGCAAATTGTTCGACAAAATGTGTCTCAGATTCGCATTTGAAGTATTTCCGCAAGTCAGCCAAATAATTTTTGGCGGCGAATCTAATCTTTCGAGAAGCGAAACAAAATCGCTGTCTTTGGTCATAACAATGGCTTTAGCCTTTTTCGCCGCGTCAAAAATTTCAATATCTTCCGCATCGCGCAATCCCAAATCTCGCAACGCAAAGGCTTGGACATCAAAATTTTCCTCTATCCAAAAAGCGATAGCGGGCGAAAGTTGTACGTCAATCCAGTGTCGTCATTATGCGCCAACCAAAACAGCGTGATTAAGTTTTCGGGCAGCGAATTGCAAACTCGCCTGTAAATCTTCGGGTTCAAGGTCGGGCATTTCTTCGAGTATTTGTTCGGCTGAAAGACCTGCGGCATACAAATCCAACACATCGGTCACGCGAATCCGCATTCCGCGGATACACGGACGACCTCCGCATTGCTTGGGATTAACGGTTATTCTTTCTGATAATTGTTGCGTCATAATTATTCAATTATGTCATAGATTTAAGCAAACCTGCCGGGCATTTATCCCATTTCCTCAATAATCTGTTTTAGCTCGGCGGGCATTTCGAGAATCGGCACGCGCTCGATTTTCATTTCGCCGTCCGTGTCTTTTTTGATTGTGAAATTCACTTTGCCGAACTCCGCGTCTTTTGCCGGATAATCTT
>JALZOH010000309.1 GCA_030857305.1 Acidobacteriota bacterium | reverse complement strand
CACTTAAGCGCACTTGAAATCGGACCCGTTGCAACCGTTCCCCTACCAAATGCGATTTTGTCCACGATATAATTTTTATCAATCGCGTAAGCCATCGCCCGTCTGACGCTGGAGTCGGAGAGCGGCGCATTATTCAAATTAAGCACAACCGTTTCAACACCGGCAAAGCCTTCTCGTCCTTTGTCGTTGATGACGACGTTCGGCATTTTACTCAAACGCTCGATGTCGAGCGGTGTCGGGTTGAGGAAATAATCCGCTTCGCCGTTTTCAAATGCAATCGCCGCTGTTGCACTGCTCGGCATAACTTTATAGACGATGCGGTCTAAATACGGCTTGCCCGTTTTGAAATACTTTTCGTTACGGGCGAGTGTAATGTGGTCGCCTTTCGCCCATTCCTGAAACCTAAATGCACCGCTGCCGACGGGTTTGACGTTATAAGGATTAGTGAGCGGGTCTGTATTTTCGTAAAGATGTTTTGGCATTACCGGAGCGTTGGTCACATCAATCAGTTGCAGAAACGCGGCGTAAGGACGGCTGAATTCAAAAACTACCGTGTGCGCGTCGGGCGTGAGAATTTGCCGCAGTTTATCGCCGATTGAAGCGCGTGTCCGCGAATGATATTTCAAAAGTAATTCTTCAAAAGTAAATTTTACATCTTCGGACGTTACCGGCACGCCGTCGTGAAATTCGGCGTTTGGCGCAAGATAAAAAGTGTAAGTTTTGCCGTCGCCGGAAACTTCCCATCGTTCCGCTAAATCAGGCACGGGATTCAAATCAAAATCCTGCGCGACCAGCCCGCTAAAAATCGAGCCGCAGACAAGATGAACGCCGCCTTGCGTGGTAACAGCCGGATTAAGCCCGCCCGGGTCGCCCGTAACAGCCACGACCACGCTGCCGCCGTATTGAGGCTCAGCGCCGTATGAGGCGGAAAATAATATCGCCGTGAAAAGAAGCGCGGCAAAGGAAAAAAACGCTTTTCTTATCATAGTTTTATTGCATTACTTTCATTGGAGGAGTAACATCTTCTCATTCTTTTGGAGATATAAAAAATGAAACCTAATCAAAATCGTTTTTGCGTCAAAAATCTTGGGCTTTTATTCTTTGTTTTGCTTGCGGTTTTTATCGGTGCTAGCTGCTCTCGAAATTCGTCGCCGGAGATGGAACGGCTGTCGCAAGGCAAGCCTATTACAAACAATATCATCAACGACGAAATTCATTCTTATGTCGTTAAGCTCGAAACGGGACAGTTTCTTGGTCTTAGCGTCGAGCAGCACGATGTTGACACAATCGCCAAAGTGATTGCGCCAAACGGCGAAGTGGTCGGCGAATTTGACACGCCGACGAGCGGGCGCGGAACTGAAATCGTCAGAGTCGGCACGGAAACTGCTGGCGATTACCAAATAGACGTTTACACGCTTTCCGAACGCGCGGAACCCGGCGAATATACAGTCAAAATCGTTGACTTTCGACCAATTACGGAACGCGACCAAAAAGTTCTCGCCGCCGTAAAATTGCATCAAGAGGCTGACCGCCTTCGCGCCAAACTGGAAACCAGAGCAGATTCGATTTTGGTTTATGAAAAGGCTCTCAAAATCTGGCGTGAATTAGGCGAGCGGGCGGAAGAAGCGAACACTCTGCGGGCGACGGGTTTCGCATATCAAAGAATGGAAGATTTAGAAAAAGCTAAAGCGCATTTCGGTCAAGCACTCGCTATTTGGGAAGACACTGGTGATTACCGCTCGGCGGCTTTCACGCACATAATTTTCGGAGTCATCGCAAAAAAACAAAACGATTTAGAAAAAGGTTTGCAGGAAGACCTTGCTGCGCAATCGCTCTGGGAAAGAGCAGGCGATATGCCTGAACACACTCAAAACCTCGTTCGCATCGGTAATGATTACCTAAAACTTCAAAACAAAACGGAAGCCTTTGCTTATTTTCAAAAAGCCCTCGAAAACAGCCGCAAACTTGAGCGCAAATCAATCCAAGCATACGTCTTAAGCGAATGCGGAAACGCGCAGGCAACAATCGGAAACAAAAACGAAGCTTTAGATTTTTATCGCCAATCAATCGAATTATGGAAATCTCTCAATCAGGACAAAGTAGTCACCGGCTTGGAAGAAAAGATCGCCAAATTGTAGGCTAATTAATTTATACTGACTCATCAATCAACAATAATTTTCTTTTATAAATTTTTCATTTGAAATTTCTCAGTCAAAAAAAGGAAGGTGAGTAGTTAAATTTTAACTACTCACCTTCCTTTTTTATCTTAAATCAAAGAATTACCTGGAAGGAATTTTGATTTCACGTCCCGTTGATAAAGACGAAGTCGGAAACAAGCCGTTATATTTAGCCAGTTCAACTGCCGAAACGCCTTCACGGGCAGCAATTTTTGCCACTGTGTCGCCGGATTTGGCTTTGACAACGCGCACGCCCGATGTCTGCGGCATAACCATCTGCGTGGTCGGACGCGAATAATTTGTCTTCTTCACGCCGTTGCCGTTCGGCACGACGATTTTTCCTTTCGGAGCTTTCACGCCGATGTTTGCCGCTTGCAACTGTTCAACGCTGACGCCTGTGCGATTTGCGATATTTTGCCAGCTTTCCCCAACTGCTGTTCTTGTAATGCTTGCCACGTTACGACTTGCTGCGGGAAGTTTTTTGAAAATAGCGACGACATCATTTGATTTGCCAGCCGGAACGTTAATGATATACGGTTCGGGCGGAGACACATTTGAGCGAAGTTCAGGATTTAAGTAGCGCAGATATTCGACGCTCGTATCCGAAGCCTGTGCCAGCAGGCTTAAATTTGTCGAAGGCGGGACGCGAATCCGATCATACAACAGCGGCGGTGCCGGACGAACGTGTGCGAAGCCGTATTGATTGGGGTTGTTCGCAATCAAAATTGTTGCCAGAATATTCGGCACGTAATCGCGCGTCTCTTTCGGCAGATACGGATAAGCAATCCAGAAATTGGCGACACCGGCTTTACGAATCGCACGGTCAACATTGCCTTCGCCCGAATTGTAACCTGCCAGCGCCAATTCCCAATTTCCGTTATAACGGTTGGCAAGGAATTTCAAAAACTGCGCGGAAGCGCGGGTCGCTTTCTCAAAACTGTTTCTTTCGTCAAGATGCGGCGTGCGGCGAAGTCCGTAACGCGCACCGGTGCCGGGAATAAATTGCCAGAGTCCCGACGCCGAAGCCCAGGAGAGAGCCGAAGGCTTCCAGGCGCTTTCAACTTGTCCGAGCCATGCGACATTTTCAGGCACGCCTTCTTCACGGAAAATTCGTCGCGCCATTCGCATAAACATTCCCGAGCGGTAAAGCCCGGTTTCCATTGTCCGGCGTCCGCGTCCCTGATAGTAATTAACAAATCCCTGAATTTTTGGATGAACCTGAAAGCTGAATCCGAGGGATTTATTCGAGACGGCGTATTGAATATACTGATATTGCTGTTGGGCGACCGGATTGGTTTCTACTTGCTGTTCTTCAGGCGTTAGCTCGAGTTTCGCTAAATCGTCAAGCGGCGAGGCTTCAAACTTTTGCTCAGAAAATCCCTGTAGTATCTCAGCACCATTTTTGTTTTCTGTCTTCGGGGCAATCAAAGCGGCAGCGCCGGTCGGCGCGCTGGGAACGGGTTGAACAAACTTAGCAATCTTGTCTGCCAAATCGTTTTCAATATTCCAGTTACACGTTGCCGAAAGACTTCTGATTTGCGGCAATTGTTTAGCGGGAAACTCCATTCGATAGATTGTTTCCGTCAATTGGCTGTAACATTCGCGCAGTTTTTGATTGCTTTGAACATTAACGCCCGACATTAGAAAAACTTCGACTGATTTGTCGAAATCTTCACGCGCCGCCGAGCGACGATTTTCTTGTAGATTAGATAATCCTTGCTTAAAATG
>JALZOH010000308.1 GCA_030857305.1 Acidobacteriota bacterium | reverse complement strand
CGAAAACTTTTTGGATTAGCGGTTGATCCGCAAAACAATGTTTTTGTTGCCGACTTTGGAAACAAACAACTCTTAAGAATAAACTCCCAAGCTCAAGTTTCAACAGTTCTCAATTCCGAAACGGATTGGTCTCCGCTCGGAGTGGCGACATTTGGCGATGAAGTTTATGTTCTTGAAGGCAGACCACTTTCCTCTTCGAAACACACTGGTAATCGCGTTCTGAAAATTTCTTCTGATAATAAATCAACAGTTATCGGTAATTTGGAAGATGCGAGAAACTCGAATGATATTAGTAACCCGAACAATTTTTTATCTCAAATGGAACAAAGCGTTGATTCTGTTTCAAATTCCGAGTCAAAAACTGCCGGTACAAAAAGTCACCTGGGAAATAACGAAATCGGTTTATACAGTATTGCCGGTTTATTGATTGCGGTAATCCTTACGGTTGGATTTGTTATCGGCAAAAATAAATTTGCAAATTAATAAGCTCGTGCAAAAATTACGCGCTTTGTTGAAGGCTCCCCCGAAAAAACGCATTTGCCCGATTCTTCCGGCGCGTTAAAAGAAATACAGCGAATTGTCGCTTTGGTTTCCGCCTTAATTTTTTCTTCGGTCACAGAAGTACCGTCCCAATGAGCAGTTATAAATCCGCCTTTTTCAATTTGTATTTTGAAATCTTCCCAGGTATCAACAGAAAAAGTATTATCTTCTCTAAATTGTAGAGCCTTTTTGAAAATGTTTGTTTGAATTTCGTCCAGCAGATTTTTGACGTATTCAGTGATGCCTTCCAGCGGACGCGATTCTTTTTCAAATGTGTCGCGCCGGGCAACTTCGATTGTTCCGTTTTCCAAATCTCTCAAGCCGATTCCTAAACGAACAGGAACGCCGCGCAACTCGTATTCGGCAAATTTCCAGCCGGAGCGCTGGTTGTCGTTGTCATCGTATTTAACGGAAATGCCCGCAGTTTTTAATTGCTCGAAAATTGGATTTACACTTTCTGAAATTTTAGCCAAATCTTCAACGCCTTTATAAATCGGTACAATTACAACTTGAACGGGAGCCAGTTTCGGCGGTAAAACTAAACCTTTGTCATCGGAATGCGCCATAATCAGCGCCCCAATCAAGCGTGTAGATACGCCCCACGATGTTGCCCAGGCATATTCGAGTTGGTTTTCCCGATTGACAAATTTCACGTCGAAGGACTTTGCAAAATTTTGTCCTAAAAAATGTGAAGTGCCGGCTTGTAAGGCTTTTCCGTCCTGCATCAAAGCCTCGATACAAAGCGTTTCTTCCGCGCCCGCAAATCTTTCATTCGGTGTTTTCGCGCCCTTGATCACGGGCATCGCCATCCATTCTTCGGCAAAGTTTGCGTAGACATCGAGCATTTGATTGGTCTCGGCGATTGCTTCCTCGGAAGTAGCGTGGGCAGTATGTCCTTCCTGCCACAAAAATTCGGCAGTTCGCAAAAAAAGTCTGGTTCGCATTTCCCAGCGCACAACATTTGCCCATTGATTGATCAGGAGCGGTAAATCACGCCACGATTGAATCCAATTTTTGTAGGTGTTCCAAATCACCGCTTCCGATGTCGGACGAATGACGAGTTCTTCTTCGAGTTTTGCGTTTTCGTCAACGATTAAACCTTTTCCGTTCGGGTCTTTTTTCAAACGATAATGCGTTACGACAGCGCATTCTTTAGCGAATCCTTCGGCGTGTTCTTCTTCTTTTTCGAGAAAAGACTTCGGAACGAAAAGCGGAAAATAAGCATTTTCGTGCCCAGTCGCCTTAAACATATCGTCAAGCGCGCGCTGCATCTTTTCCCAAATCGCATAGCCGTAGGGTTTTATTACCATACAACCGCGCACGGCGGAATTTTCGGCTAAATTGGCGCGTTTTATAATTTCGTTATACCACTCTGAATAGTTTTCACTGCGTTTTGGAAGTCCTTTACTCATAGTTTGTAATGCGTTGGAAAAAGATTTTTGAAAGTAATAAAAAGAGAGATGATAAATCAAAATAGGAAAAGAAACAATTTTCAATTCATTTTCCTTCCGAATTCCGGGCTGCAATGTGGTAAATTATTATCAAATCATTAACGAAAGGAAATCAAATGAACGATTTTAAGTTGGATTTTTACGATACAAAAACTGCTTTTGCGGACAAATCAAATCAAGATTTAAAGAGAAAATACTGGCTTTTCAAGATGTTGAACTCGAGTGTGGTAACAAATCTTGGAACAAAGCTTACCGAACTTGCTTTCAAACTAAAATTACCGATTAAAGGTTTAGTAAAGAAGACAGTTTTTAGTCAATTTTGCGGCGGTGAAACAATTGAAGAATGCGAAGCTACAATTCAGGGATTAGGAAAATCGCAAATCGGAACTGTTCTCGATTACTCAATTGAAGGAAAAGCCAGCGAAACGGTTTTTGAGAGTACAAAAAATGAGATCTATCGAACCGTTACGAGAGCTAGAGAAGATTTGGATATTCCTTTTGCTGTTTTTAAGGTAACCGGCGTGGCACGCTTTGAAATCCTGGAAAAAATCGGTATTGAAAAGGAATTATTAAAAGGAGAAGCTGCCGAGTGGGAACGCGCCAAAGCACGTGTTTATGAAATTTGCAGTCACGCACACTCACTCGAACAGCCTGTCTTTGTCGATGCGGAAGAGTCCTGGATTCATGATGCAATTGATGCGTTAGTCACGGAAATGATGCAGGAATTTAATCTTGAAAAACCGATTATATTTAATACCATTCAGCTTTACAGACGCGATCGTCTGGAATATTTGAAGGAATCGCATAGAAAAGCAAAAAGCGACGGTTATATTTTGGCGGTCAAATTGGTACGCGGCGCGTATATGGAAAAAGAGCGTGCTCGTGCCGAAGAAATGGGTTATCTGTCGCCGATTCATTCCGACAAACAATCGGTTGACCGCGATTTTGATTTGGCGGTCGCGTATTGTCTGGAAAATATTGAAGAAATCGCTTTTGTTGCTGGAACACATAACGAAAGCAGCGTTCAAAAACTTGCGCAATCCATGGAACAAAAAAATATTCCGCACAATCATCCCAATGTGTACTTTTCGCAGCTTTATGGAATGGGCGATAATCTTTCTTATATTCTGGCGGACAACAATTTTAACGTTTCAAAATATGTGCCGTATGGACCGGTCAAAGACACTGTGCCGTATCTGATTCGCCGCGCAAAGGAAAACACTTCCGTGACCGGACAGATGAGCCGCGAACTCGATTTGTTAAGCAAAGAACTTAAACGCCGCCGCATTGAACATTGAACATTTACCGGTAATTTACGTTTATTATATTGATTGTGAAAAAGATAAGGTGAGCTAAATATTCATTGTTTATCATAATTAAATTATGTTTTGTCCAAAATGCGGAACAGCCGACCAAAAAGAAAATACTTATTGTCGAAACTGCGGTGACTTTTTGCCGGATTTGACTAAGAAAAACAATTTGGCATTCGGCGGGAACACGCCCGAGGAACAAATCAAAGTTTCGCAAAAATTAAATTTGCTGAGCGCGATTGTCAGTTTTGCAGTGGCAATTTTGCTTTATTGGGCTCATTGGGGAAAGCCGGACGTGAGTTCGACGGTTTATATGGCGGCGACTTTTCTTTTGACAATCGGACTCTGGCAAATTTCAAATTACGTTATCGGGCTAAAACTAAAAAAGCATTTCAATAAAAGAAAAGAAGGCAGCGACAACAAAAATAAAAGTGCAAAGAAGCAATTTCTATCCGTCCAAACCAATGAATTATTGCCGGAAGCAGAATTGTCAAATGTTGTGCCGACAAGCATAACGGAAAACACAACCAAAAATATATCGGAAAAAATAAATCGAAAATCATCTTAAACCGAGCATCAATCTCACCGAACGGTCAGATACCTCGCGG
>JALZOH010000307.1 GCA_030857305.1 Acidobacteriota bacterium | reverse complement strand
GTCTTTCCAGATTTTTTCCGGTCAAAAACTCAATAACTTTGTCGAGATAAATTTGATTTCTCAAAGTTCCGAGCGTTAATTCGTGACAGAGAGAGCGATCTTTAGTCTGTAATGTTTCTTCGTAAACGGGGAGCAAAACCGACGAAAAGGATTTTTCCGTTTCAATTTTTTTTAAAATTTCAAAAACGGCAATTCTGGCGGGAGAAACATTTCGATTTTGGATTTTAGATTTTGGATTTTGGATTTTAGATTTAGATTTATCCAAGTTGTTCTCCGATTCGGATTTGCGTGCCGTTTAAAAAATCACGCGCTTTCATTCTTCTTTTTCCTTCAATCTGAATTTCGATTAGCCGCAAAGCCGCTTTATCTCCGCAAGCCACGACGAAATCATCGCCTTTCGCTTCTAAAATCGTTCCGCCATCAACCGTGAAATTTTCTTTTAACTGATAACTGTTGGCTGATAACTGTCGACTGACCTCCGCTTTCCAGACTGTTATTTTTTTGCTTTGAAAAGATGTAAATGATGTCGGAAACGGCTGAAACCCGCGAATGTGGTTACAAATCACTTTCGCGCTAGCAGCCCAATCAATGCGACCTTCTTCTTTGACCAACATCGGCGCGTAACTGGCATCGACTTCAAGTTGTCTACGCGGCGTAATTGCTTCTAAATTATTCAAGGTCTCCATCAGTACATTCGCCCCTTCAAAAGACAGCCGCGCCATCAAATCAATCGCGTTTTCTTGGGCGTTAATATCAGTTTCCGCTTGCAGTAGAATGTCGCCCGTGTCTAGTCCGACATCCATCTGCATTGTCGTCACGCCCGTTTTTGTTTCGCCATTAACAATTGCCCAATTGACCGGAGCGGCACCGCGATATTTCGGCAGCAAGGAGAAATGAACATTGATTGAGCCTTTTGGAAAAGCCTTGAGGAAATCCGGCGGCAAAATTCTTCCATAGGCAACCACAACCGCCACATCCGCTTTGTGAGACTTAAAGAGTTCCAGGGCTTCCTGATTTTTAATTTTCAACGGTTGGAAAACATTCAATTTACTTTCAAGCGCAAATTCTTTGACGGGCGGAGCATTAAGCTTATTGCCCCTTCCGGCAGGTCGGTCGGGCTGCGTCCAGACGGCAACTACTTCGTGATCGCTTCTCAAAAGATTTTCCAGGCTCGGAACCGCCGCGAGCGGAGTTCCCATAAAAACTATTTTCATAAGCTAGTGGTTAATGGTCAGTTATCAAAAGCCCATTTTTGCTGATAATTGACTACTTCATTCTCATTGCTTCCTTCATCACATAAAATATCCAGTTTTCTTCCATCACGCCCTGAACGAGATGAGAACCGGCACCGTTGGCGAAAATCGCCACATCCTCGCCGCCATGCGTTTCAGCTGACAAAGGAACTGTGGCTTCCTGTTTATAATTTGGATTTAAGACAGATTCCTGCGTTAAATTCGGGCGTGTGCCACCACGGTTACCTGTGCCGTTTGCGTAGCCGAGCGTGGTGAAAGGTTGATTGTTTTTATCATTTGCAAATTTTTCTTCTACCAATCCTTGACCGCCAACTTCCCGCACTAAACCTAAAATGTTATTCCCGCGAATCGGGTAACCAGCCATCGTAAAAGTGTGACTGTGGTCGGCGGTGACGATTAATAAAGTATCTTCTAAATCCACTTTCGAGAGAGCCGTGCGAACGGCGCTGGATAATTCAATCGTATCGGTCAAAGCGCGAAAGGCATTGCCGTCATGATGAGCGTGGTCGATGCGCCCCGCTTCGACCATCAAAAAATAACCTTTTTTGTTTTGCGATAGTAGGTCAATTGCCTTCGAAGTCATCTCTGATAAAGAAGGCTCGCCGCTTTTGTCGCTTTTACGGTCGAATTCGTATTGCAGATGAGAAGCTTCAAAAAGTCCTAAAAGATGTTTCGTCTTTTTTGCATCAATCGAATCAAATTGTTGTTTATTCCAAACGTATGCAGAGTTTTTATACTTCGTTGTCCATTCTTTCGGCAAATCGCGTCCGTCAAGCCTTTCGCCCTTTTTATCCGGGTATTCGAGGTCAATTGTTTTATTGGAAACGAACTTCGTGCGTCCGCCGCCGAGCGCGACCTCTAAGCCATCGCCATATGGAAATTCGATGAGTTGGCGGGCAATGTCCGGAAAATTATTCTGACGCGCGTCCGCCGATAAATTCACGTCTGCTTCCCAATCGCGGTGAGGTGAATGCGCGTAACACGCAGCGGGCGTGGCATGGGTCAGCCGCGCCGTTGTAACTACGCCGGTTGATTTGCCGTTTTCTTCCGCCATCTCAAGAAATGTTTTTGCTTCGTTGCCTTTGACGGTTCGATAATCGCCGACGACGACATTTTGATTGACCGATATAATTCCTTCGTCGGTTTTGATTCCAGAAATGATAGCTGACATGGTTGGCGCAGAGTCCGATGTTTGCTGATTGACACTATACGTTTTCGACAACGCGACATTCGGAAATTGCTCAAAACTTAGCGAGTTTTCCTCGCCGCTTTCACCCCGCAGTTGTCCTTCCAAAATCCTCGATGCCGTCAGGGTCGTAATTCCCATTCCGTCGCCGACAAATAAAATGACATTTTTGGCGCGTTTGTTAAATTTTTTGGCGTTTTTGATTCGCTCGATGGCGGCTTCCCCGCCGCGCCGCCAGGTTTCGGGTGATTCCTGCCGTCTGATCGGAAAAGGTTTTGATGTATCGTTTGATGTTTGCAGAGCCGCCTTCAGCGGAAAGAAAATCAGCGAAACGACGCTTCCGAAAATTATTAAAATGGTAAATTTCTTATCACCAAAAAATTTGTTTTTCATTGTATCGTCTTTTCGTCTTTTTTATTTTTGTTCAAACAGTGAAAGATATTCGCCATAGCCTTCTTCTTCCAACTTTCCGAGGGGAATAAAGCGCATCGAAGCCGAATTCATACAGTAGCGCATTCCGCCGAGTTCACGCGGTCCGTCGTTAAAAACGTGTCCGAGATGCGAATCGGCGTGCTTTGAGCGAACTTCCGTGCGGCGCATACCGAGTTTACTATCAATTTTTTCGACAAAGTTTTCGGTTTCGAGCGGTTTGTAAAAACTTGCCCAGCCACAACTCGAATCGAACTTTTCAAACGAACTGAACAGAGGCTCGCCAGAAACTATGTCAACATATAATCCTTCTTCTTTGTTGTCCCAATATTCGTTGCGATGCGGCGGTTCAGTGCCGTCGTTTTGCGTTACTTCATACTGCATCGGCGTTAATTTCCGCCGTAATTCTTCGTCTGTTGGTTTTGTATAATTTTTCATCTTATTCCTTGTTCTTTTATTTCCCCTTAAAGTTTTCCAAAAATTTAATATGCGCAATGATAGTTATAACCCTCAAAAACCTTCGTCCACTTCCCATTTTGACGACTGTAGACATTATAATTATATCCTTCAAATGCTTTAACAACGGTAAAGATTTCGGCTGTCGTATCACCGTTATATTCCATCGCGTCGAGCAATAATTCAGTAACCATTGCCTCTTCATCCAAATCTTTGAAATCGCCGCTCATTATTTCATCCGGCGTAACTTTGCCATATTCGCTGTAACCAAATTTATATTTGCCGCTTTTGTTTTTTTCGGCAATGAAAAATAGTAGATTTCTTTCCTTTGCGGAGTTTTCCGCCCAATAAGAGCCGACCATTTCAGCTTTCCCGTCATAGTCCACATCGAGTGCGGTTAGATTATGATACTTCAAATTTTTGACGGCTTTTGCCGTAACGCCCTGTTTGGTAAATTCGGCGCGAACGAGCGATTCAATTTCCCCGCGCTCGGCGGCAGTCGGCAAACGCCGCAAACCGGAAGCAGTTTTTATCGGAGTTTCGTTCGTTGCCAATCCCATCACCAAACCTTTTAATTTGGCTTTCGATGATTGGGTTGT
>JALZOH010000306.1 GCA_030857305.1 Acidobacteriota bacterium | reverse complement strand
TTAATTCGATTATTTCTTCTGCAATGTATCGCTATTTAAATTAAGCTGGCTTGCCGCAATAACTTCGATTTTCTGCGTCGGGAAACGCTTTTTTAAATCATCGGCAAAAACCTTGTAATCGCCGACGATAATAATGTCGCCGCCGTTTAGATTGCTCGATGCAAAATTTTTGACTTGTTCAGCTGAAACATTGCGAACGCTTTTCATATAAGAATTCAATTCGTCCGCGCTCAAACCGAAAGTGTAAAGCTCGACGAGTTTCGCGGCTAAACCATTGGTTGTTTCCAGACTGTTTCCGAATGCGCCGGTCAAAGTCAGTTGACGCGGGTTCAGTTCAGTTTGTTCCGCCAATCCGCTTCCGAGTCTGGTGATTTCGGCAGCGACCAATTCGGCAACTTCGGCGGCTGTTTCATTTTTTGTCTGAACACGCGCCAGCAAATTTGTCTTGTCATTGCGCGAAGATAAACTGCTTCCCGCGCCGTAGCTAAGCCCGCGTTTTATCCGAATTTCCGCATTCAGACGAGCTGAATAACCGCCGCCGAGAATTGTATTGGTCACAGTCGAAGGATAATAAGTCGCGTCGGTTGTGCATTTCCCGCCTGGACAACTGACGCGCCCGATATAAAGCCTTTTGGCGTAAGTTACTGCTGCCTGTCCTGAATTTGGAAGGTCAATGACGAGAAATCTGTTGATTAAATTTTTATTCGGCGAGCTTGTGCCGACTGTCGGATGTTGACCTCTTTCATAGGCTGATTGACTAAATTTATCGTTATTCAACCAAGTTCCGAAAAACTTTTTCGCCAGTGCATTAGCCTCTTCGCTTGACACATCGCCCGCGAAAATCAAAACGGCATTTTTCGGCGTGTAAGTCTGACGATAAAAACCTGCAATATCGGTGTTCGTGATACTTTTCAAACTTTCCGGCGTTCCGATTGCGTTGTGTTCGCCGAACGTATAACGGCTGGCGACAAAACTCGCAAGACTTCCCGGCTGCTTTAGAGCGACGGTTAATTCGTCGTTAGTCTGTGTCTTGAAAAGGTCAATTTCGCTTTGGGCAAACGTCGGATTCAAAACGACATCGCTCATTATCGCCATCGCCTGTTCTAATTTATCGGAAGTGATATTGAGGCTAACGACCGATGAATTCCAATTTGCGCCCGCGTTTAAGCTGCCGCCCAAAAATTCGATTTCTTCGGCAATCTGCGTCGCGTTGCGCGTTTTCGTTCCTTTAGTTAAAAGCGAAGCCGTCGAGTTTGCCAAACCGTCTTTTTGTTCAAAATCCGCTCCGGCGTCGTTGAGAAGAAGCGAAACGGTAACGAGCGGCAAATTTCGGCGTTCGACTATCGCGACACTTAAACCGTTTGGCAATTGGCTGCTTTTAATCGCCGGAATCTTTACTTCGCGCGGCGCGGACGGCGCAGGCGGCTGTTCCTGCGCGAAGGCGCAAGGAATTAAAAATGCTAAATTAAAAATTAAAAATAAATTTCGGATTATGCTCTTGTTTAAATTTTCCATTTTTCCTTTTCCGTTTCTCATTATTTTGTTTTCTCTTCGTTGACATAATAAATCACCACGCGATTATTGTCCGCAAAGTATTGTTTCATTACTCTCTGCACGTCGGCGGCAGTAACGGCTTGCAGTTCCTTAATTTCCGTATTTAGGTAACTCGGATTCTTTTCATAAATCACGCCGTTACCAATGGCGAAGGCTTTGCCGCGATTCGTTTCAAGCCCGCGCAGAGTGTCGGCGACAATACTATTTTTCGCCTTTTCGAGTTCTTTAGTAGAAACGGGCGCGTCCTGAATCTTTTTGAGTTCCGCCAGAAGAGATTTCTCGCCCATTACCGCTGTTTTTCCGCTCGCCATCACTGCCGTGAAAGTAAGCAAGCCTTTGTCTACGCGCTCGTCAACGCCGAACGAAGCTTCCTGCGCTATTTGTTGTTTATAAACCAATTCCTGATACAGCCGCGAAGATTCACCGCCCGACAAAATTTCTTGGGCAATTTTTAAAGCGGTAATATCTTTGCTTTTCGAGTCAGGCGCGAGATACGTTATCGCCACCGCCGGAAGCGGCACATTGGGTGCTTTGACTGTTTGGCGTTTTTCCGCCGTTCTTGCAGGCTCAACTTCGGTTACGCGCGGAATCGCCCCGCCCGGTTTTTCGATTCGGTTGAAATACTTGTCAACCCAAGCGTCAAGTTGATTTTGTTCAAAATCGCCGACCACAATCACCGTTGCGTTGTCGGGACGATAAAATGTTTTGTGGAAATTCTTCGCGTCCGCCACCGTTGCAGCTTCTAAATCTTCGATTGTGCCGATGGTTGTTCGCTTATACGGATGCGTTGTGTAGGAAAGTGTTTGAATCGCTTCATAAAATCTGCCGTAAGGCTGCGCTAAAACGCCTTGCCGAAATTCTTCCTGAACCACTTTGCGCTCGGATAAAAAATTTGCCTCATCGACATTCAGATTTGAAAGTCTCTCTGCTTCCGCCCACAAAATCGTTTCCAGATAATTCGATGGAACAACTTCATGATACGCGGTTACGTCGTCCGATGTAAAAGCGTTATTGTTTCCGCCAACGTCTTCGGTCAGGCGGTCAAACTGCTCGCTTTTCAGATTTTTCGTGCTTTTGAACATCAGATGCTCAAAAAGATGTGCAAAACCGTTGCGTCCGTTCGGGTCGTTTTTCGAGCCGACATCAAACCAAACCTGCACGGTTACCGTCGGGCTGGAATTATCCTGTAAAGAAACGACTTTCATACCGTTCTTTAGTGTTCGCTCCTTAATATTGAGCGGAGCAATTTTAGTTTGAGCAAACAAGGCGACTACTGAAGTTAAGACAAAAACTATTAACAACAATATGACGATGATTTTTCGCATGAATTTTTCCCTTTTTATTTATGTTTGTAGAAACGCAAAAATGAAATTCAATTCTGTGATGCGGAAAGGTTAGTTTCAGATGTAGAATTTGTGTCTTTTGTAGCGGGCAAAATAAGCGAATACATTGAAACTTTCCCAAAATCTTTGAAACTTGCTATTTCCCTTTCGTAACTTAATCCAACTTTTTCGGCAACTCGGATTGACGCGACATTTTGCGGATTAATGACGGCAATAATTCGTGTAAAATTAAATTCTTCAAAACCGAGTTTGATGGATACTTCAGCGGCTTCCGTCGCCAAACCCCTGCCCCAGTAATTCCAGTCTAGAAGATAAGCAAGTTCAAGGTCTTTCGTGCCTTCAATCTCTTGGTAGAGCAAGCCGCAACGTCCAATTAGTTTATTATTCCTTTTCAAAATGGTTGCCCACAGACCAAATCCGTATTTGTTGTAGTAATTATCAATATGCTTCTGAATATGTTCTCGTTCAAATTCCAGCGAATCGGGCATTCTTCCCATAAATTTCATATTTATCGGGTCGGTATAAATTCGATAAAATTCTTTCGCATCATCGACTGTGTATTGTCTTAAAATTAATCTCTCCGTTTCGGCGATTTGCATAAGTCTGATTATTACTGGTATTCGTAGAAGCCCTTACCTGATTTTCTACCGAGCCAACCTGCGTCAACATATTTTTTCAGTAGCGGGCAAGGACGATATTTCGGGTCGCCGTGACCTTCGTGCAGAACATTTAAAATCGCCAGACAAACGTCCAACCCGATAAAATCGGCGAGCGTCAGAGGTCCCATCGGATGATTCATACCAAGTTTCATAATCTCGTCAATCGCTTCTTTTGTCGCCACACCTTCATAAAGCGCAAAGATTGCTTCATTAATCATCGGCATTAAAACGCGATTTGAAACAAATCCCGGATAATCGTTGCATTCGACGGGAACTTTGCCGAGTTTTTCAGACAATTCCTTGACTTTGGCAAAGGTTTCATCGCTGGTTGCAATTCCGCGTATGATTTCCACGAGTTTCATCAGCGGCA
>JALZOH010000305.1 GCA_030857305.1 Acidobacteriota bacterium | reverse complement strand
CACAAAAAAGCGATTTCGTATTTTTGCAGAAGCGCCAAGAAGTCCGTCCATGAATGTCGTCCGTGACCGATAGTATAAACGGTACTCGAGTCTAATTTCATCGTTTTAATATTTTGGTTGTTATGCCGAATGTTCGCTTAGCGAAAGTGAGACTTTATTATTTGGGTCTTTTTAATTTTACAAAAGAACAATCAAGCAATCGTCGCCTGCATTCTTTCGGTAAATCCGGTTGCTTCCCATTCACTCCAGAGTTTGAGTGCGGCACGATAATTTTTTGTCCGGTTTTTTATAAATTCGGACAAAAGCCAGACAGATGCCTTGTGTTGGCTTGTGTTTGCCGCGCCGTTTTGCCGCTCGCGCATCCGCCCGCCCAAACTTTCCAGCCAAACGTCGCAATCGTGAACTTCGCCTAAGAGCGATTGCATCGTGGCTATCTCGGCGGCAAACGGCTCGACTTTTGCTCCCCAGCAAGCCGTAAAAAGTTCAACCGCATAACGCAGACGTTTAGCCGCAATGCGCATTTCGTGCAGTTTTTCGATGTTGAAAGGTTCGTAAACACTCGCGCCCAAATCGCACAACTCTTCGAGACTGGCGGCAACCGCTTCGCGTCCAGCTTCATTAAAACTGACGACGCATCCCCGTTTATTTTTTCTGAACGCTTTATCGAGAGCAGCGGTAAAATCTTGCTCTAGCCCCGCAATATTGGTGTCGGCGAGAGTTTTCGTCAAATTCGCTCGCGCCCTTTCACGCGCCGCGCGACGTTCTACAAGCAGCGTTTCAATTCCTTCTTTAATTTGCTCACCGGTTTCGTCAATTGCGGCGACGGCTTGCAAGTTTTCCAGCGCGAGAATCGCTACGTCCTGGTCGCGCACCGCGCCGAGCGCGTCGGCAATTTCCTTCAACTTTTTTCTCACGCGCCGAAGCGGACGCTTTTTCAGAAGCGGCAGAAAATCGCGCAACGCGCTGCGCAGACGACGTGACGCCACCCGCATCCCGTGAACGCCTTTGATGTCAGAAAAATCCAGCGCCGCCCCGCGCAGTTCGATTACTTCTTCAAAACGCACGCGCAAAACCGCTTCCGCCCATTCAAGAGCATTTGCCGTGCAATCAAGTCCGATTATTTCTTTTGCTTTTGCCATCTCAAAATTTAATTTATCAAACTGACAATCATTGTTCAAAACGGTCAAGCTCAATATCGTGCCAGGATGCCGGGTCGTCGAGCGATTCGAGGTGCGTGAAGACGATTGTTCCGGTGACGGCGCGGCGGATGTCGGCTTCGATTTGTTCGAGCAATTGATGTCCCTGGTGCACCGTCCATTTGCCGGGAACGAGAATGTGGACGCTGGCGAATTGCCGCATCCCGGATTGTCTGGTGCGCAGAGCGTGATACTCGATGCCTTCGCGCTCGACATATTGATCGAGAATTTCGCGAATCGCCTGCTGTTTCGGTACAGCAACCACCGTGTCCATTAGTCCGAGTGCCGAACGCCGCATCAATCGAATTCCGGTCCAAATAATGTTGGCGGCGACGAGCAGCGCGATGAGCGGGTCGAGAATATACCAATTTGTAAAAGCGACGGCGGCGATTCCGACAACGACGCCGATTGAAGTCCAGACGTCGGTCATCAAATGTTGTCCGTCAGCTTCCAAAATGATTGAACGATGTTTTTTCCCGGTTTGGATCAAAACTCGCGCCACGAAAAAATTGATTAGAGTCGCCGCGAGCGACAACATCAGTCCAACTCCGATCTGCTGAATCTGCTGCGGTGCAAGCAGGCGGGAAATTCCCGCCCAGCCGATGCTGACGGCAGCAAACAAAATCAGCATTCCTTCGATGCCGCTCGCAAAATATTCGGCTTTGTCGTGTCCGAAAGCGTGTTCCTCGTCCGGCGGACGCGCCGCTAAACTGAGCATCAAGAGTGCCATCACCGCCGCGACAAGATTGATCACCGATTCCAGCGCATCAGACAATAAACCGACCGAACCGGTGAAAAAATACGCCGCCATTTTCAAACTAATCGTCAAGACCGCCGCTAAAACCGACAGCCAAGCAAAGCGTTTAAGATTTTCCCGTTTCATCATTTGCGTTGTTGAAACCAAATCAAGGATACTTTTGACAACAATTATAAAACAATCTTAACTTTCTCTGTGCTTTTGGATTTCCTCAACTGCATTTGGATTTTCCAGCGCCGATAAGTCGCCCGCCTCTTCGCCGAGGTATGCCGCGCCAATTACGCGGCGCATCACTTTCGGGTTATATTTGAAAAGTAATAATTATTTGATTATATCGTCAGGATTTTCCGGTTCGATATCGGGAACGGCGCGCAGGAATGTCTCAAAGGCTTTACGTGTATCGCGCTTTTTAGCTTCGCGCAAAATGTTTTCAAAAGTTTCCAAAGCAGACATTTTTTCGGCGGCGGCAGTTGCTAAAAATTGACTCAGCGAAATGCCTTCTTTTTCGGCAAGTTCTTCCAGCTTTCGATGCAGAGAATTTGGCAGTTCAACAGTTATAGCGCTCATAAATTCCTCACAAGTTTCAAAAAGTCCGACGGCACAACGGCTTCTGTTCCGAACGAATCAATTTCCTTAAAATCTTTTAGGTTGAACGTTACGACGTAATCGGCTTGCGAAGCAATCGCCAACTCTAAAAGCATATCGTCTTTGCGGTCTTTTAACCAAGGTCGCCAAAGAAAATAAATATCGTGATAATAGGCAGATGAAACAATCTCATTGACGACATCAACGATTTCGATGTCGGATAAATTTTTCGGTCTGACATCAGGACGCATTAAAACGTCAAGGTACTCAAAATAAAGCGGCAAAGAAACGATCAACTTAAATTTTGATGAAGGCACGAAGGAAATGAGTTGATAAGATGCGCCTCGACGAGAACGCGCCGCCGCAACTAAAACATTTGTATCAAAGATGACTCGCAAAATTTTATTCATCGACGCATTGTTTAATTTCCTCAACTGTATTCGGATTTTCCAGTGCCGATAAATCGCCCGCATCTTCGCCGAGGTATGCGGCGCGAATCACGCGGCGCATTACTTTGGCGTTGCGCGTTTTTGGTAAGGCAGAAACAAAATGTATGCGGCTTGGCGTGAGCGGTTTGCCCATATCTTTGGCGACGAGTTGTTTTAATTCTGATTGGAGCGCGAACATCTTGTCCGCGTCACTACCGGAAATCGAATCGTCCGCATTATTTTCTCGCTTCACGCTTATTGCAGGCAGGATGCCTGCGCTCCCGGTAAGAACACAAAACGCGACCATTGCCGTGCCTTTTATTTCGTCGGGGACACCGATAACAGCGGCTTCTGTAACTAATTGGTGCGCAACAAGCAGACTTTCGACTTCCGCCGGACCGACTCGTTTGCCCGCGACTTTCAAAGTGTCGTCGCTTCTGCCTAAAATAAACCAATGCCCGTCGGAGTCCTTCATCGCCCAATCGCCATGAACCCAGATGTCTTCAAAGCGATTCCAATATGTTTCCAAATAACGTTCGCGTTCCTGCCAGAAGCCGCGAGCCATTCCAATCCAGGGGGTTTTTATTGCTAATTCACCGACTTGATTCGCACCGACTGATTTGCCCGTGTCGTCTAAAATATCCGCGTCAATTCCCGGACACGGCGCGCTAAACGAACAAGGTTTTATCGGCACGAGCGGATTGTTCATCAAAATTCCGCCGGAGATTTCCGTGCCGCCCGAATAATTGATAATCGGCAATTTTGAATCGCCGACTTTTTCAAACAGCCACCACCACGGTGCGGGATTCCAGGGCTCGCCCGTCGAAGCAAAAGCGCGAAGGTTTGAGAGGTCGTGTTTCTTTGGCAAGTCGTCGCCTTTGGTCGCCAATGAGCGAACGAGTGTCGGCGAAATTCCCAAAATTTCGACTTTATGTTTCGCGCAAAATTCCCACATTCGATCGGCTTCCGGGTAATCCGGCGCG
>JALZOH010000304.1 GCA_030857305.1 Acidobacteriota bacterium | reverse complement strand
TTCTTTTTAACGGTTTTTAATTTTCCGGTTCTTTCGTCATAAAGAGGCGCTTGTTTTTCGGCTGTTCCGGTTTTTCCGCCCGTTCTGATTCCGGCGGCTAAAACGTTTGCGAATACTCGCCGCCCCGTTCCGCCGCTGCCTTCGGTTACCTGCGCCATAATTTCTCTGACTTGCGCCGCTTGTTGTGGGGTTAAAACTTGTGCGAACATTTGCGGCTGGAGGTCAGCTTCAACCTTCGTTTTCATTAATTTCCCTTCCATATTCGCCGGAGCCGAAGCAATGAGAGCCATCTGAAAAGGCGTCATTTGTCCGGCGTAACCCTGTCCCATTCCTTCGAGCGCGATGTCGTATGCCGAAATATTTTTGCCCGTGACAATCGTTGACTGCTGCGGGGCAAGCGCGCTTGAAATCTGAGAATTACTGGCGTTCCAGATTCCGGGGAAAAAGTTCGATTGCACGGCGTCTTCCGGTGTCTCAACCGCTAAAATACCCAAGCTTCCGGAAGTTTCTCTTATTCTCTCGCGCCCCAAATCAACTGCCATCTGCGCGAAATATTGATTACTCGAAGCCTCAAAAGCCTGCATTATGTTAAGCGTTCCACAGCCGAAGGGCGGTTCGCAGCCGCCGTTGGCATCGGTAATCGAGCGCGAATTGCGATACGGTACAAAACCACCGGGCGAACTTGTAAAAAGTGAATTTTGTTTGCCCGCGCGAAAAGCGGAAATCATCGTAAATGTTTTGAAGGTTGAACCGGGAGTGTAGAATTCGCGCGTCGCCCGATTAAGCAAAGGCTTGTTTCTTTTATCGCCTTCGAGTTTCAACCAATCATCGAGGCTTTGCGCTTCGCTCAAGTTAAACGAAGGATTTGAATACATTGCCAAAAGGTCGCCGGTTTGGGGATTGAGAACGACGATTGCTCCTTTTTTGTCCTTTAGTTGTTCAGCTATAAATGCCTGCAAATCGCGGTCGATGGTCGTGCGGACGTCGCGTTGTTCATCTTCCTTGTGTTTGATGCGTGTTAAAACTTCCCACGATTCAGGCGCTTTGTCTTCTCCTCTTCTGTAAATCGATCGTTCGAGTCCGGGCGTTCCGCGCTCTGTCCCGAGCAAGTGAGCCATTTCTTTCGGCATGGCAAACGAGCGTGAAATATCGCCGTCTTGATTAACTTTATAATAAGCAAGCGCGCTTCCCAACTTACCTGAGCGGTCGAGCATCCAGCCGCGGAGGCGAGCGGCGGTGGTACGGCGGTTTCTTAAATCCTTGTAGGCTAAAGCTTGATATTGTTCGTCGTTTTCGTCGGCGTAATAAGTCCAGTAAACGTGAAATCCATAAACAAAGAATGCCAGAAAGATGAAAACAAACTGCCAGATTCGCAGGCTTCGATTAGTAACGGTCGAAGTTAGACGGCGTTTTACTTCGAGTGGCAAATCATTTTCAAAAGCAAACCTCGGGCGGCGAAAATTGTTGAAAAAAGAAAGCGAAAGAAAAACTATTAAGATGGCGATTCCAATCAGATAAATAATACTTAATCCTGCCGGAGTACGTTCTAAAACTTGTCCGCCGAATAAATGTTCGGGGCGAAGTTTTTCCCAATCGAATTGTAAAAAGAAAAAAAGAACTCTCATCTATTTGTTATCTTTAAATTGTTCGCCGGTTTCTAAAACAATTTCCTCGTGCGTCTGCAACAAATCGTTTTTTTTCTTAAATCCATCAACCGAAAAATCATTATCTTTCGACATATTATTTTCCGCCAAAATTTCGCCTCCGGTCGAAAAGTCGTTTTGAACGATTTCTTTGTTTGTTAATAAACTAATTTGAGTATCGTCTTCATCGGTCGACGAATCTTCCAAAATAACCCCTTCTTTAATATGAGTTAAATTAACTTCAACAGTCCCAAATTTCAATTTATCACCTTCAATAATGAGGTGCGCCTTTCCGTAAGCAATACGCTGTCCATTGATGAAAGTTCCATTAGTCGAACCGGTATCGGCAAGCATCAACTGTCTTTCGGAGTTCAAGACAAATGCCGCGTGAAGCTTCGAAACGCTTTCGTCATCAATCCATAAATCATTCTGTTTTGTTCTTCCAACTGAGCGGCGCTGCTTTTCGATGAACGCAAGTTCGACTTTTCTAATTTTTCCATAAACTGTCAATTCTGCTATATAAATTTCCGCCGCAGGCGCGACGGCGACTTCCTCAAGCGGAGCAATCAACACATTCTTTAGGTCAGGCATTGTCACATTTAGCGCCCCTTCTGGTTCCTGGTCATCGGCAAATTTTTCAAAACTGGTCTGCAATTTTATTCCGTCTGTAAAATAATCCGGCATTATTTCCAGTTCGATCGGAGCATACGTGTGATAACGCCGGTCATTAATATGGTCAATTGCTGCAACAAGTAATTCGTTCTTTAATTTTTCCAGACTGGTTTGAGCGTCAATCGAAAACTTGTCCCACTGCATTTTGAGTTTTATGTTGTGCGGCACGAATTTTCCCTTCGCGCCCAAATCCTTCACTTCCGAGTCGAGCAATCTCTTTAATCTCTCGATTATTTCGCTGGCGGCGAGGCTGCTGGAAGGCTGCCAGTTTCTGCCCGCAAAGCGGTCGAACATATCACCGAGTCGGGTCAAAATTCCGCCGACGAACCAATCGGGCGAAAAACTTTTTTTGGTTGGTGATAATTTATTTTCAGGCATTTATAGAAGTATTTATAAATCCAAAGCTATCTGGATTTTAATTTTATATGAATAATAAATCTAAATAAAGAATAAACCGAATTTAGTTTTTAATTTTGTATAAAATTGCTTAAATATTCTTAAAGATTGTCATTACTGACGGTGATTTTTGTTATCAATAGAGCGAACTTTGAATTTATAATGTCGTATTTGTAAATGAAATGTTCTATTATTTGATGCGGCATATTATCCAGTTTTTAGATGATGAAGGAACTTTCCCTAAATAATTCAAGGCTCGATGGACGCTACGATATCCAAAGTACGCTCGGACAAGGCAGTTATGCCGAAATCTACGTTGCCCGCGACACTTTAGCTGCGCCGCATTCGCCGCACAGCCTGGTCGTTATCAAAGCGCTTAATGTTTTTCTGCAAAACGATTTGGATGCTGACCTCGAACATACTTTGGTTGAAAACTTCCAAAACGAAGCGGTGGCTCTCGACCGTGTGCGTCACCCGAATATTATTAGTCGTCTCGGGCACGGCACGGCGCGCGATTTGCGCAATACGATTTTTCACTACATCGTGCTTGAATACCTGCCGGGCGGCGATTTGGCTAGAGCATGCCGGGAAAAGGGTTTAACGATTGAAAAAGCTTTGTTTTATCTCGAACAAATTTGCGCCGGACTCGGACATGCTCACAAAAACAATGTTATCCACCGTGACATAAAGCCGCAGAACTTGCTTTTAACCGAAGACCGCAAAACTGTCAAAATTGCCGATTTCGGTGTCGCTAAAGTTTCGTCAATTGATTCGCCCATCACGCGCGTCGGCACAAATATGTTCGCGCCGCCCGAACATAATCCGATGTTTGCCGGCAGCACGGGAACGCTGACCTTTACAAGGCTCACGCCGGCGGCTGATATTTATTCGCTGGCGAAATCGGCTTATGTTTTAATCACTTCTGAATCGCCGCGTGCTTTCGCCGATCAGCCAATCAATGAACTTCCTTTTTCGATTCGCCAACAGCCCTGGGCAGAACATTTGTTGAAAGTTCTGGAAAAAGCGACCCAAATGGACGCGCGCGCGCGTCATCAAAATGTTAATGATTTTTGGCAGGATTTATCAACGATCAAAAACTTAGTGGAAACCGAAGAAAGCGGTGATGCCATTACGGAAATCTTATCGCGCCCGCAACTCGTTCCGCAACCACACGTCTCCAGAGGCTATACACCACTTACGCCGCAACGTCCGCACTTTGACACCTCGCGTGAGTTGAAT
>JALZOH010000020.1 GCA_030857305.1 Acidobacteriota bacterium | reverse complement strand
ACCGCTTCCGGCGTTTTTGTTTCTTCAATTCCAAGCTGCGCCAACTCCTGGCGCATTCCGTGGATCATAATTTCTGGATATGGCATACTTTTTTATTCCTCGTTTTAATATTATTAAATTTATAATCTTTACAATTTATTCAAGTATTTCAACTTATTATAAACTAAGTCAAGTCAAACTTCGATTCTCACCGTTGTTCCAACCCTAATCGCGTCAAAAAGCTCTTTTATTTCTTCATTTGTGAGCGCAATACAGCCTTTTGTCCAATCGCTTTCGCTTCCGTCGCCGTGGATGTAGATTTCGCCGCCGAGTTTTGTATTCTGCAGCGGGATCTTTTTTTCGCTGATTGCTTTCACAATCGAATCATATTCTGCTTGCGAAATTAATTCGTTTTGCAATCCGCGCGTGGCATCTTCGACATTTGGATAACTCAAACCGAGCGACAAATAAAATTTGCTTTTATCATTTTTCGTGAAAATATAGAATTCGCCTTCCGGCGTTTTGCCGTCGCCTTCGCGCTGTTTGTCGCCTTCGGGCGCAAAACCGAGCGCTATTTTATAAGTTTTCACCAAACGCCCGCCGTCGAAAAGTTCGAGTGTCCGTTCTTTTTTCTTGATTACGATTAATGGATTTTTCATCTTCTGCAAAGTTTCACCGGTTTGACCGAAAATCCAGAAAAGTCCGGTTAAAAACAGCAGCGTTGCACTCAAACTAATCAAAAATGTTTTCATTGATAATTTATTTCAAGATTTTACACAGCTAATGTTAATCTTTGAAGTCGTAATTTTTTCGTGCAAATTGCAACTCTTATAAGTTAAGATACACGCATTATGCACGATTGGATGACTGAAAGAGAAAATAAACTGCGCGAATTTTTTGCGCTTGACACCCGGACTGAAATTATTTCACCCGGCGCAGTCGAGGCGTTTGAGGTTTCGCCGCTTGTTTCCGAACATCTCAAAAAATTTAACCTGGAATGGCATATTGTTCCGTCGGCAGATGCCGTCCAAATTGACACGGAAGATTATCGTTCGCGGCTCTATCCAACTCTTAGAATAGATTCAACCAACAGAGATTATCAAAAAACCAGTTCTTACAGGGCAATTACAAAAGGGCACGAGCGCCATCAAGGAAAAATAATCGCCGTCGAAACAACTTTGAAGCCGCGTTATCTTCCAAACAATCGGCAATATTACGGCACGCAATACGGTTTTGATTCAAAAACAGATCCGTTTTCAGTTTATTTTGGAGCCGCCAAAATTGTGTCCGGCACGCGTTACGCACATAATTACAACACTTTGCGACAATTTATAAATCTCGTCAATAAGGATTGGAACGAACGCGATTTGATGCCAAAGGGTTTTCGTCTAACAATTTGTCCGCCGGTGGTCTTTAACTTAATCGGGAAAATTTTTCATCCCCAATGGAGCGCAACCGAATCCTTAGAACTAGGATTTTACCGCGACGAAAACGGTAATGCTAAATGTTACGCCGTCGGTTCAAATGCTCCAGGTGATTTTTCATATATCAACGAAGTTGAAGCTGATTGGACACTTCTAGGTTTTCGCACCGCGCTTGTGCCGGAATAATTGTTAATTTGTAATTGTAATGCTTCGCGCAATGTCGCCGTCGCCTTCGATTGCAACGCGTACGATTTTATTTGGAAAGGAGATTTTCTTTAGTTTCTCCGACCACTCAATAATAACGACCGCCGTTTCGTCTTCTAAGATTTCATCCAAACCGACGGCAAAACCGACATCCGAGTCGTCATCCAGACGCCAGAAATCAATGTGGTAAACGTCGAAACTTTCTGTTTTATAAAGATTGACGAGCGTAAAGCTCGGGCTTGTAACTTCACGAGCGTCATACCGGAGCGCATACAAAATCCCTTTAGTCAGGAGTGTTTTGCCCGCGCCGAGCCCGCCGGAAAGCATTATAATTTCGCCGCCTTTGAGACTCATCCCGATTTTTTCACCCAAATCAAAAGTTTTTTCAGGCGAGTGACAAATAAAACTCTGTTCATTTTTTGTGGTCATTCGTAAATCGTAATTTTTAATTCGCAATTAAATTAATCGCTTCGTTCAAATATCTGCGAATATCGCTTGCCGACATCAATCTCTCGCTCAATTTTTCCGCCGCAATATCGCCCGCCAAACCTGCGACATAAAGCGCGGCAACGACAGTTTCAAATGTGTTTACTAAATTTGGTTCTTCGATTCCGTAAGCTTGCGCTAAAAAACCCGTGATAATTCCCGTCAGAGTATCCCCCGAACCAGCGCGGGAAATTCCGGCGTTGCCCGTCGGATTTATCACGATTTCACCACCCGGCGCGGCAATTAAACTTCGCTCGCCTTTCAAAACTAAAATCACTTTGTGTTTTCGGGAAAATTCACGTGCCGTTTTGATGCGGTCTTCTATTTCTTCTTCTGTTCCAAGAAGTCTCTGAAATTCGCCGATGTGCGGCGTGAGAATCAGAGGCAAATTGTCCGAGCGTTCCAAATCAAACGGCGCGAGCAAGTTCAAACCATCTGCGTCAATAACCATCGGCGTTTTTCTGTTTTTGACAACTTCGCGCACAAAGCTTCGCGTGCTTTCATCATCCGCAGTCAAACCACAGCCAAGCGCGATGACATTCATTTTTCCGCTCAATTCCAAAACATCTTTGACAGCGGATTTTGCAAAAGCGCCATTTTTCGTTTCAACAAATGCATGCGTGATTACTTCGTCCAAAACTTTTGTCGCGACAATTTCCCGCACTGATTTTGGCACGCCCACCGAAACCATTCCAGCGCCCGCCGTAAAACAAGCATTCGCCGCTAAAATTGCCGCGCCCGAGTAACTTTTTGAACCCGCAATTATCAAAGCTGTTCCACGAGTTTTTTTGTATGAATCTTTTTTAACCTGTGTTTTATTCAGCCAGGCTTGCGCATCTTTTTTTTCCGCGACAAAAGTTTGCGACGGCGAATTTTCGACAAGTTCAGAAGGCGAGCCGATGTCTGCAACAAAAAGTTCGCCGTTAAAATGTGATGCGGGCGGAAACACGTTAGCAAGTTTCGGTGCAGTGAAAGTAACAGTTAAATCTGCTTTTATGTTAGCGCCAATTTGTTCAGACAAATCTGCATTTAGACCCGAGGGAATGTCGATTGAGACAATAAACTTTTTGTAAATTTTTTGAAGTCCGCGAATTCTTGTTAAAACAGTTTCTAATTGCCCTTCGATTTTTTTCGAAAGACCTGTTCCAAACAGCGCGTCAATGATTATCCACTCCGAAGCAAAACTTTGTTTTTGCCATTCACTGACTTTTTCGTATTCTTCAAAAAGTAAAGTCGGTAAAAATTCCTGGTTATCAGTATCAAGTTTTTTTAGGATTTGAAAATTGATTTGAGCAACACCTTTTGTTTCTTCAATCTGTCCAAATAAATGAGCCGTAACGTCTGCACCGAGCGTCCATAAAATCCGCGCCAGAGCTGCGCCGTCACCGCCGTTGTTTCCTTTGCCGCAGAGAATTAAAAACGATTTCTCTTTAACCGAGCCGCCAAGTTTTTCAGTAATGATTCGAGCGACAGCGTGAGCAGCGTTTTCCATCAAAATAATCGACGCAATACCGTACTTCTCCGTCGTCAAGCGGTCAACTTCGCGCATTTCTTCGGCTGTCAGTACTTTTTGCATACTCAATAAATTGACATAAACAAAAGAAAATTAAAATACGGGGCATGGTGTGAATTTGGGTGTGAAACTAAAAGACACAATCTAAAATCCCTGTAAATTATTGAAAATAAAAATGCTCCCGAAACGATTTGAACGTTCGTCCTACCGCTTAGGAGGCGGTCGCTCTATCCAACTGAGCTACGGGAGCAAAAAGCATTTTCGATTTTAGATTTCGGATTGTCCAACAATTAAGAAGCGTATCTGATTAAAGAACGCACGTCATAACCGTCGAACTTTTTGCGTCCTTTTAGAAAATCAAGTTCGACCAGAAACAAAAGCCCGACAATTTTACCGTCTAGTTTCTCTACTAAATCGACAACCGCTTTGGCAGTTCCGCCGGTTGCCAGTAAATCGTCCACAATCAAAACACGGTGCCCCATCCCGACCGCATCCTTGTGCATTTCAAGAGTGTCTTGTCCGTATTCTAAATCATACGAAACAGAGATTTTCTCAGCGGGTAATTTCTTCGGTTTGCGGACGGGCACAAAACCCGCGCCGAGATGATACGCAAGTGGCGCGGCAAAGATAAACCCGCGTGATTCGACGCCGATCACCGTGTCAATCTGCTCGCCTTTAAATTCGTCTGCCAGTGCGTCAATCGTTTGTTTTAAGCCTTCTGCGTCTTTCAAAAGCGTTGTGATGTCGTAAAAATTTATGCCTTCCTTTGGAAAATCAGGCACCTCGCGGATAAGTTTTCTTAAATGATCCATTTTATCAGTTATCAGTTATCAGTTTTTTGTTCACCGTTGACTGTAATTATCTTTCTATTCTAAATGATGTATAAATTTTATTTGGTTCTAAAACTATTTCTTCAATTTCTTCCACTTTTGAATAAGTCGGACCAGCCGCAAAATCGTGCTTGAAGGCTTCGACCGCCAGCGGACTTCCCTGCACAAAGGCTTCAACCCGTCCGTCTTTGAGATTTTTTACATAACCTAAAACCTGATGTTGAGCCGCCGCGCGCTGCGTAAAAAACCGAAAACCGACACCTTGCACAAGACCGCTGACAATTAACTTTCGGGCAACCATCATATAAAGTTCAAAGTTCAAGGTTCAAGGTTGCGATTTTAACTTTGAACCTTGAACTAACCAAGCGCATCCAGGCATTCCATAAGGCTTCTCTTCCGGCAAGTATAGACGGGCATTCCGCGCAAAGTAAATTTGCTGGCGGGCGTTTGTCTTAGTTCTTCGGCAAGAGCAAGAAAATCTTTTGGCTCATCAGTTTCGAATGAAATAATAAATTCCTGTTCGCTAAAACCGAAGGCGTGGGTCAGATGAATCTTTATATTTTCGAATTGTTTCCCGACCATAAAATCTTCTTCAATCAACTCGTTACGCTCTTCGCCAGTTTTGGCGTACCAATCTCTATGTTTAGCGCACGGATAAACAAAATGATATTTTTTCTCGCCCGCCAGAATATGGTAACGGTCTTCGATGCTCGGATCGACATCGGGTGCAACAAACATTCTTTTCTTTGTGACGGAAAGATAATTATCGGTTGTTTCCAAAAAACTTCCCAAATTTGTGCGGTAAAGCTTTGCCGTCATATCCTGTATCGAGTCGAGCGAATTTCCGATCCGCCAAAACATCAAATCGGCTTTGGAATCAAATCCGACCAACGAATAAGCAAACAGCAGCAAACTCTCTTCGTATTTATAAAAAACACTCTGAAATTCGCCTTTGAAAATTTGTTTACTTTTGGAATCGAGTTTACGCCAATCGCTGTTGACGCGACAAAACATAAAATTAACAAACTGCTTTTCTACTTGCGGAAACTTCTGAAGTTCCTTATTATCCGCGACCAGGCGCAAGCCGTTGGTCTCCGATTCTTTTTTTTCTAAGTCTAATAACTCCATTGCTGCAACCTAAAAAACAAAAATTTAAAACTAAAATTACCGGTTCTTTTGTTTCGCGCTTTTATCGTGGTGAGTGCTCTTCCTTGATGATAAAGTTTTCTTCGTTTTATTCTGACAACCGAAGAAAATTTTAACGTGCTTATTGTGCCAACTTTTAGATGTAATGTCCAAAGCACATTTTGAAAGATTTACAAATTATTCGGTTAATGCCAGAATTAGAACCTTGAAGAGTATGAAACGCCTTTTTCTTTTTTTAAGTTTGATTTTTTGTTTGAGCTACTCCGCTTTCGCTCAACAAAGACCGCTTCTTACCGAAGACGTTGACACCACGCCGGAAGGTTCGTTTGAGCTAGCAGCAGGAGTGGACTTTCTCCAAAACGCAAAATTTCCGCTTTCCGGTTTGCGGGGCGACCAAACCAGAGTCGGCGACATACGGGTCAAAGTCGGCTTTTCTTCAAACGTCGAATTTCAGGTCGAAGGGGTGCTGCAAAATTTTCTCGCCCTCAACTCAGCCGCCGTGCCTCCACCGATTCCCTTAAATATTACCGGAAATTCAACAAGCGATGTTGGAGATTTTACGATTTCGACAAAAATTAAACTGCGCAACGAAACAGAAAATTTACCAGCTTTTGGCTTTAAGGTCGGCTTGGAGCTTCCAAACACAAATCAAGCACGCGGAATCGGGACAAATCAAACAAATATGCGAATCAGTAGTTGAAAAGACAGACAAACAGGTTGATTGGTAGAATTTTCTTACCATGGAAAATCAACTGATTCAACTTTATTTGTTTGTCTGTCAAATTTACGATACCCGCTCCCAAACTTGTTTCGGGCGCGCAAGCAATAATCGCCAACCTGAATTTACTGACCAGGAAATCGTTTGCATCTGGTTTTTCGGACATCTGAACGGCAGATTTCAGAAAAATCAAATCCATCAATTTATCCGTGATTATTGGGCGGATTGGTTTCCGCGTCTGCCGGCTTATCAAACCTTTTGTCATCGCTTGAATCTGCTGGAACAAACTTTTCAAAGTATCGGGGCGGCATTGTTTGAGCATTTGCGTCTTGAACAAGTCGCCGAACTCGACCATCTGATTGACTCGTTTCCGATAATGTTAGCGGCAAATGGTCACGCTTATTCAGCTAAAGTTGCCCGCGCCGTCGCCGACGTGGGTTATTGCGCGGCGAAAAAAACCTATTTTCACGGCGTTCGGCTGCACGTTATTGCAATGAAACGCTTTGAAAAACTGCCCAGCCCGACGCAACTCTGGTTAGTCGAAGCCTCGCATCACGACTTGACCGCCGTCAAAGAACAACATCTTAATCTGCCAAACACCGCTCTGATTGCCGACCTTGCCTATCCTGAACCGCTGTTTCGGCAAACTCTCCGCGAGCAAAACACGCAGCTTCTCACCGGATGCAAGAAACCGAAAGGCAGAGACTTAACCAAACTTGAAAAATATCACAACCGTTTGGTGAGCAAATTCCGCCAGCCAATTGAAAGTTTATTTAATTGGCTAAACGAGAAAACCCAAATTCAAAAAGCTAGTAAAGTTCGCTCTGTCGAGGGCTTGATGCTACACTGTTGGGGAAAATTAGCAGTTGCCTTTTTCCTACTCGTTTTCAACTACTGATTCGCATAAATGTTTTCGGTAAAGTTTTAGTGCAAAAAAGATTCGGCAGGCGCGCGGGTAAAGATGCGCGTTTTAATGTTTTCGGAAATCTCGGAATCGGTATTTTGACGGTCCCGCTTGAAAACTTTTCGCAAAATGATGTGCTGCTTTACGGCATTGCGGGAATTTACCGCCTCAACGATCGCATCAATATTGTCAGCGAAGTCAACGGACGCGCTAATACGAGACGCGGAAACGCCCCGCTCGGCACCGAAAGTATTTCGCAGTTTCGCATCGGGACACAAATCAAAGCCTCGAGTTTGCGCTTTGATACCGCCGCGATTTTCGGTTTAACAAGATTTAGTCCGCGCACCGGCGTAACCTTCGGCGTAACTTATCTTTCCCCAAATATTTTCACACCAGCGAAGTAGATTGCAGAAGACAGATTCCGAAGATTTTCTGTTGAGGTAGTTCAATTTACTAAGCGATTTCTGCCTATTCCAATAGGCGAATGACCTTTTCCCAGATTCGGCGCAGTTTTAATTGCATCTGTGACGAATTTTTTAGCCGTTTCAACTGCTTCAAACAAACTTTTGCTCAGTGCAAGATTTGCCGTAATCGCCGCCGCCAGCGTGCATCCCGTTCCATGAGTGGCATTGGTCTTAATAAAATCAGTCTCAAAAATGTGAGCTTCGTCGCCAATAAACAAGAAATCCTTTGCCATCTTCCGACTTGAGACTTGAGACTTGAGACTCAAAGGATGTCCACCTTTGATCAAAACATTTTTTGCTCCGAAACTCTGCATAATGCGGGCGGCACTTTCAACCTCCGATTCATTCCCGATTTTCATTTTCGTAATTCTTTCCGCTTCGGGTAGGTTTGGCGTGACGAGATCCGAGAGCGGAAAAAGTTCTTCGACCAGAGATTTTAAGGCTTGATCATCGATCAAATCAAAACCGGAAGTCGAGCACACAACCGGGTCAACGACAAAATTTTTCAACTCGTTTTTTTTCACGAGCCGCGCAACTTCTCGGATAACTTCCCGGGTTGGCAGCATTCCCGTTTTTACCGCCGCCACTTTGAAATCTTCAACAATTGGCTCAAATTGCCTTTGAACTGAATCGGCAGTTTGATGAATCGCGCCGAATACGCCGGTCGTGTTTTGAAAAGTTATCGAAGCGATAACCGAAGTTGCAAAGCATCCAAAGGCGGTAAAAGTTTTTATGTCGGCAACAATTCCCGCGCCGCCCGAAGGGTCGAGTCCGGCAATTGTTAAGCAAACGTTTTGGATTTTGGATTGATTTTGTGTCGTTTTACCTGTATTCATCGGTGTTTATCGGCGGCTAACTTTTCTTAAATTTTCAGCATTGTTCAAAAACCGAATGGCGGCGAAACCGCGCGCTCCGTTTTCCAAGACCGAAGCGTAATTAGTTTGGTCAATTCCTCCGAGCGCGATGACGGGAAACGGATTTAATTTTTTGCAAACTCTTGACAACTCATTTAAACCTTTTGGCTCACCTTTTTCCGGCGTATAAAAAATCGGGCTATAAGTAACAAAATCCGCGTCCTGCGATTTTGCTTCGACGGCTTCTTCAAGGGTGTGCGCCGAAACGCCAACAATAAAATTTTTAGGGAAATTTCGATGAATTACCGCGCTTCGTAGAGATGTAGAAGCGAGATGAACCCCGTCTGCATTTGCGGCAAACGCAATGTCGGCGCGGTCATTGACGAGTAATTTGGTTTCGCTGTTTTTCGTAATTTTTACGGCCTCGGAAACAAGCTCAAAAACGAGTCGCGCGGGTAATATTTTCTCCCGAATCTGGACGAGTGAAACTCTTGTTTGAACAGCGATTTTGACGATTTCGAGAATTGAGTTTTTATTTTCGGCAAAATTTTGAACGGTCATTTTGCCGTTCGTTATCAAATAAATGATTGGGTTTGAAAGGTGCAATTGATTACTTTTTTCGTTCACTAATTGCTTTGTTCGCAAATTTTCCTTCTGCTTCAAACATTTTCACACTCTGCTTAAAATGTGCCATTTCCCAAAAAGCAATAAAAAGATTTAAGATTCCCAAGCCCGTCACCGCGCCGCGAATCCAACCGGAAGTAATTGTTCTTTGAAGAATCGGCAAATCCGTTTTTTGAACGACTAACGCCAAAAGAGCATTTTCGCCCCAGTCACCAAATACACCTAAGCTATACCACGGTATCAGCGTTAAAATAATACCCGTCATCAATAACAAGATAATTAAAAAAATGACGGTTAGTTTTGCAACCATAAATTAATGTTTTCATCAGTTTAACTAAGTTTATTTAACTTCCTTTACTTAGCTTTTACCGTAACGTTTTATTATAGTTGTTTCTTCAGGTTTTGTTAAGTTTGGCACACTTAGCACACATTTGGTACATAGGAATTTTTACTTGAAATTCCAAAAAGTTTTCTTCCAGTTGCAAATTTATGCCCTTAACAACTAAAATTTTGAAACTTCTTTGCAAATTATTCGTGAAAGAAAAACGGAATGAAAATTTAAGAGGATTAAAAAGATATGAAAAATTTACGCCGAAAATTTAAGAATCAAAAAGGCTTCAACCTAATTGAGTTAATGATTGTTATCGCTATTATCGCATTGATTGTTGGCATTGGCATACCTGCTTATACAGCAATGATTAATAATGGAAATGAAACTTCTGCCGTCGCATCGATAAATACAATAAAATCATTGCAAACCAATTATGTCTCTAAACATCAAGGCAAATTCGCACCAAATTTTGATGAGTTAATAAAATCGGTTCAGCTTGATGAAAGATTTGCCGGAGAATCTCCGGTTGTCAATGGTTATATTTTCAAGATGACAGTTCAGGAGTCTTCCGGTACAAAACCTTCCTTTTATTCGATCAATGCCGACCCGCAAACCGGTTCCGGCTCCCGACATTTTTATTTTGACTCGTCGCTCGGCACAACTAGAACAACCGAAGAAGAACGCCCGGCAAAAGCTGATGACCCTTCAATTTAATAGTTTAATGGTTAGCATTGTCAGTATCGGGTTTCTCTTTTGGAATACGAATCTGAAATTACCAGTACTAACTTAGAGTTTATTAGTAGAACGCACGCTTCACCCGCGCAGGTGCCATGATTTCAAATCTTCTTAGTCGACATACAAAAATTAAAAGGCAGATTGTTTAAAAACAATCTGCCTTTTTCGTTAAAAACTTTGAACCAGGAGCTAATGGCTCAGACAAAATTTATTCATTTCTAAAATAAAAAACCATTGCTTCCGGTTTTTTGTCCTTTTCGTCTTTCGGTTTATCGTCTTTCGGCGGTTTTTTCGGTTTATCTCCAGGGACAATGACCGGCGGTGGTTCCTTGGGCGGACGCGGCTTCTTTTCGCCGTCTTGCTGCGCCATTGCGGTCATCGAAAAACAAACCATCACGGCAACTGCAAAAAATATTTGTGTCAAAATTCTCTTCATTGTGTAATCTCCTCTTTCCATATAATTGGCACGAGGGGAAAGATATGCACCTCTTTCACGTTAAGCAATAATAGTGCCACAACAATTCTAATCGAAAATCTTAAAGTAAATGATACTAAAACTGTTCTCATAGCTAAGATTCAAACCAGACCGTTTACGTTTCCCGTATCCTTCTATACGAAATAGTTTATTATTTGAAAAGTATGCTTGTCAGCATTTGATAAAACTAAAAAATAAGCAAATCGAATTAAAATATAGTCGGTCAAAAAGAATACAATTTGCTTATTTCAAAAATAACACGATAAATTAACGAGTTTGTTAGAGAAATTTTTGCTTGAGAGGAAAACATATGCCGGACAAAACGAATTTAACCATTGAACGCATCAGGCAGTTTCTCGTGATTGCGGCGACGGCTGGCACACTTTTCGTCAATTATTTAGCCGGAACCGGTTCTATCAACAACAAAACGCCGGCTGATATTTCCGATCAATACCCAACTCTCTTAACTCCCTCCGGTTATGCGTTTTCGATCTGGAGTTTAATTTACGTCGGCTTGATTGCCTTTAGTATTTATCAAGCGCTGCCGGCACAAATCGCACGATTTTCAAAAATCAGAACGCTTTATATCATAAACTGCGCGGCAAATTGCGTATGGCTTTACCTTTGGTCTTACGAACAAATTCTTCTCAGCCTTTCAGCAATTTTCGTGATGCTCGGCACCCTCATTTTAATAAATATAAATTTACCGAGTACAGATTCTCCTTCTGAGACTTGGTTGGCGCGGATCCCTTTTAATATTTATTTTGGATGGCTGACCGTCGCCACCATTTTAAATTTTAGCATTGCGCTCGTTTTTCTCGGAGTTGACGCAACCGGCGCATCGAGAGTTTTCTTTGCTTCGGTTTTGATTATCGTGGCGATAATTCTGGGCGTAATAATTCAGTTTAAACTCGCAATTGCCGCGTATCCGCTGACTATCGCGTGGGCGTTAATTGCTATCGCAATAAAACACAGCACCGAAACGGTCATTGTAACTGTTGCGGCATTTGGTGTTATCGTTTTGCTGATAACGGCTCTAAGCGGCTTGGCAAAATCAAAAACTTCTCTTCGATGAACAACGGAAAAATTTGCGTCTCGGTCTGCGCTAAAACGACGGAAGAACTTATCGAAAAAATCAGCTGTGCCAAAAATTTGGCAGATGTCATTGAACTACGCTTTGATTGCCTGGAAAAAATCGAGCCGGAAAAACTCTGGAATAAAATTAAACAAATTCGTCAATCATTTGACGGTAAGCTTCTTGCTACTTTTCGACCGATTGAGCAAGGCGGAAAAAGAAATTTAACGTTTGCGGAACGAAAAGAATTTTGGGCTGATTTACACATTTCTGAGTTCATCGATTGGGCTGACTTTGAATTGGATTTACCGGAAGAAAATATAAATAAACGTTCAGGGAAAACCTCTAAAAAAGTCATAAAATCATTTCACGATTTTGAAAAAACTCCAGCGAACTTAAATGAAATTTACAATCAGATTTCGGCTAACTCAGAATTACTAAAAATCGCCATACAAGCTGACGACATCGGCGATACAATTGCCGTGTGGAAACTTCTCGAACGCGCAAAAGCAGAAAAAAAACAAATCATTCCAATCGCGATGGGCGAAGCGGGAAAATGGACGCGGATTTTAGGTTTGGCTCACGGCGCATCGATGACTTATGCAGCGCTTAGCGCGGGTCGCGAAACGGCTCCGGGACAAATTTCCGCAAAAGATTTGATTGAAACTTACCGCGTCAGAGAATTAACCGCCAAGACTAGCGTTTTCGGAATCATCGGTAATCCGGTCGCGCATTCGCTGTCGCCTTTTATGCACAATGAAGCGTTCGAGTTTCACAATCTCGATGCGGTTTATATTCCGTTTGAGGTGAAAAACCTCGACGAGTTTATCGAGCGATTTATCAAAAAAGAAACACGCGAAGTTGAATTAAATTTTAAAGGTTTTTCCGTCACGATTCCACATAAATCAACGATTATCAAGCATTTGGATTTTGTTGACGAAACCGCAAAAGCAATCGGCGCGGTCAATACGGTAAAAATCAAGAACGGCAAACTTTACGGTTATAATACTGACGCACAAGGATTTATTGAACCGCTGAAGAATTCTTACGGCGATTTAGGCAATGCAAAAATTGCAGTTTTCGGTGCGGGTGGCGCGGCGCGGGCGTGCGTTTATGCGCTTGGAAAAGAAAACGCGAAAGCTACGATTTTTGCGCGAAATATCGGAAAGGCACAAAGTTTGGCGGACGAGTTCAATGTTCAAAGTTCAAAGTTCAAAGTCGAAGGC
>JALZOH010000303.1 GCA_030857305.1 Acidobacteriota bacterium | reverse complement strand
CAATATTACCTATCAGCCGACAGACATTCGAGATGTCAATCCGAGACTCGGCGCGCTCGTTAATAACGGCGGAACAACTCCGACCCACGCAGTATTTGTGCACAGTCCATTGATTGATAAAGGAGTTAATGCTCTGGCGGTTGATCCTTTCGGCGGCAACAATACGGCGCTTGTCTTTGACCAGCGCGGCTCAGGCTTTGCGCGAATTGTGGACGGCAATGGCGACGGCTCGGCAATTGTGGACGTCGGCACGTTCGAGCGAAGAATTTTCGGCGATCCGCGTCCAACTTCGGGTGATTTTGACGGCGACGGTAAAGCTGATATTGCAGTGTTTCGCCGATCAAACGGTTTTTGGTATGTGATGAAAAGTACGGGCGGATTTTCGGCTGTTCAGTGGGGATTTGGAACTGATACGCTCGTGCCGGGCGATTATGACGGCGACGGGAAAACCGATGTCGCTGTTTATCGAAGGGGTTCGCAGCCTACTGCTTTTGGTAATATCAACGACAGCACTTGGTATATTCGCCGAAGTTCAGATAATACTTTTCTTACCAGACAATACGGGAAAGGCGGATTTTATGAATGGGATACGCCGATGCCTGCCGATTATGACGGCGACGGGAAAACTGATTTAGGACTTTATGGGTTAAGCGACGCTCTCGGCAGCCCGGGTAATTTCAAAGTTTGGCAAAGCTCGGACGGTTTACGATATGAGAGACAATGGGGAACCAATATTGACCAAATAGTTCCGAGAGATTATGACGGCGACGGTAAAGCTGACTTAGCGACTGTTCGTATCGAACCGCGTTTTAGCAGCAATGGAATCGCCATCTGGCAAATTCTGCAAAGTTCAAACGGCGCGACGAGACAAGTGCAGTTCGGACTTGCAACCGACGTCACAGTTCCGAGAGATTACGACGGCGACGGAAAAACGGATATTGCCGTTTATCGTCCGTCAAACGGCTTCTGGTATCGCTTGAACAGCAGCGACGGTTCTTTTTTTGCAATACAATTCGGGCTTTCAACCGATATAACAGTTCCGGCAGATTACGATGGTGATGGAAAAACCGACATCGCTGTGTTTCGACCTTCAAACGGCACTTGGTATTTACAGCAGTCGAAGGATGGTTTCGCGGCGTATGTCTTTGGATTGCCGGATGACGTTCCGGTGACATCTCTTGCTCGTTAAACATTTTCAAATTCAGAAGAAAAAGGTTTCGTTCGATGTTCGGCAAAACCTTTTTCTTTTTCTTTCAAGATAAGGAGTATCGAGTTGACAAGCGGCTGAATCTCACTTATTTTTCAAAAAGACTCTGACATTTTTATCGCTGACGGAAGGACAAACAATCTATCTTTTCCCGGTCGCGCTTTCCCACTTAAAACAAATTTAGATTTTATAAACGAACACGTTTGGTTAAGTAATTTATGACGATACGCCCCGAATCAATTTACGCTGTTACTTCAAAATGTTTAAAACAATTTTTTCTGCCGCTCTGTTTGTGTTTGACGATTCTCGCCCTGCCACTTGAGTTTGCGGCGCAGGAAGAAAAAGAAGCGGAAAAGGCTGCCATTGAGAAGGCGAAACAGGAGGAAGCCAAAAAAGCCGAGACGGAAAAACCTAAGCTTGATGAAACTAAAAAACCTGATGAAGTTAAAAAGCCGTCTGACCCGATGTCGTCAGGAACTTTTTCGGGCTTAAAAATGCGTCTGCTTGGTCCAGCGTTTACTTCAGGGCGCGTTGTCGGCATTGCGGTTGACCCGAAAAAGCACAGCACTTATTACGTCGCTGCAGCATCGGGTGGCGTCTGGAAAACTGTCAATGCGGGAACGACCTGGACGCCCATTTTTGACAGCGAAGGCTCGTATTCGATTGGTGTTGTCGCACTCGATCCAAAAAACCCTCTGACGGTGTGGGTCGGCACGGGCGAAAACAACAGCCAGCGCAGCGTTTCCTACGGCAACGGCGTTTACAAATCCGAAGACGGCGGCAAAAGCTGGAAAAACGTGGGCTTAAAGACTTCCGAACACATTGGACGCATCGCCTTCGACCCGCGCGATTCGAATACGGTTTATGTGGCGGCGCAGGGTCCGCTCTGGAGCGCGGGCGGCGAACGCGGGTTATATAAAACTACGGACGGCGGCAAAACGTGGAATCAAATTTTGAAAATCAGCGAAAACACGGGCGTCACCGATGTCGTCATCGACCCGAACAATCCCGACACGCTTTACGCTGCCGCCTATCAACGCCGCCGCCACGTTTTCACGATGATCAACGGCGGACCCGAAAGCGCGATGTATAAATCGACGGACGCGGGCGCAACGTGGAACAAAATCTCGCGCGGGCTCCCCGCCACCGATATGGGACGCATCGGGCTGACCATTTCACCGGTTGATTCGAATGTGCTTTACGCAACGGTCGAAGCCGCCGACGGCAAGGGCGGCATTTTTCGCTCGACCGACCGCGGCGGAAGCTGGGAGCGACGCAACGAGTTTGATTCGGTGGCGATGTATTACTCGCAGATTTACGCCGACCCGAAAGAACTCGACCGCGTTTATGTGATGCACACTTTTGCGATGGTTTCCAACGACGGCGGCAAAACTCTGCAGCGTCTCGGCGAACGCTCAAAACACGTCGACAACCACTTTCTGTGGATTAATCCTGAAGACACGAATCATTATCTGATTGGCTCGGACGGCGGACTTTATGAAAGCCACGACCGCGCCGCGACCTGGGACTTCAAGGAAAACTTACCGATTACGCAATTCTACGACGTAACCACTGACAACGCGATGCCTTTTTACAATGTTTACGGCGGCACGCAGGATAATTTCAGTATGGGCGGACCTTCGCGCACGCGCAGCGCATCCGGTATCACGAATGCCGACTGGTTCGTCACGCAGGGCGGCGACGGTTTTCGTTCGCAGGTTGACCCACTCGACCCGAACACTATTTACGCCGAATATCAGCACGGCGGACTAGCACGTTTTGACAAGCGAACGGGCGAGCGCGTCGGCATTCAGCCCGCGACGGGACGCGGCGAAGACCCCCTGCGCCTAAATTGGGACGTGCCGTTTATAATCAGCCCGCATCTTAATACGCGCCTTTATTTTGCCGCAAATAAACTTTACCGGAGCGATGACCGCGGCGACAGTTGGACAGTTGTCAGCGGTGAGCTTTCACGCGCTCTCGACCGCGACAAGCTGCTGGTTTTTGGGAAAGTTCAGAGCGTCGATGCCGTCGCGCGGCACGCTTCGACGGCGTTTTACGGCAACGCTTCCGCGCTCGCCGAATCACCGAAAAAAGAAGGTTTAATTTATGTCGGCAGCGACGACGGCTTGATTCAAATAACCGAAGACGGCGGCAAAAATTGGCGCAAGATTGACAAATTTACAGGCGTTCCCGGCGACGCATACGTTTCTCGAATCGTTACTTCAAATCACGACGCAAACACGGTTTACGCCTCGTTTGATAATCACTGGAACGGAGATTTCGCGCCTTACCTAATGAAAAGCACGGACGCTGGACGCAACTGGGTTTCGCTGAAAGGCGATTTGCCCGCGAACGGTTCGGTTCTGGCGATTGCCGAAGACCACGTTAATCCGAATTTGCTGTTTGCCGGTACGGAATTCGGCGTTTTCTTTTCAACCAACGGCGGGCAAAAATGGGTGCAGCTGAAAGGTAATTTTCCGACAATTTCCGTCCACGACCTCGCCATCCAAAAACGCGAAAACGATTTGGTGATTGGTACCTTCGGACGCGGCATCTACGTCTTGGACAATTACGCTCCGCTGCGGATGGTTTCAACGGAAATGCTCAAATCGGAAAGCGTTTTGTTTCCGGTGAAAGATGCATTGATGTATATTCAATCGCAGCCGCTAGGCGGGCGCGGAAAAAGTTTTCAGGGCGAAACTTTTTATACGGCGGAAAATCCGGCTTTTGGCGCGACTTTCACG
>JALZOH010000302.1 GCA_030857305.1 Acidobacteriota bacterium | reverse complement strand
AAAGCGCAGAGATTCGCAGAGATTTTCAAGTTTTCTCGGCGTCTCTCTGCGGGAACTCGGCGTCTCTGCGGTGAAAAATTCTAACTGGCAACTTAGGTTAAGTAGTTATTTTTGCAAATTTATTTAGTTATATTTTCAAATGTTGAAATCAAAATTTTTATCTTTTCTTTCTTTTGCGATTGCTTTATTCGTTTTTTGTTTAGTGAACACATCCGCGCAATCTACGGAAAAAGTTTCACAAACAACGGAGAAAAATCCGCAAACCACAGGCAAAAACCCGGTTATTATCGTTCCCGGCATTTCCGGCTCGCAGCTTGTCAATCCGAAAACCGGCAAAACAGTCTGGTTTGCCGTGCGGCGCGATAAAGACGACGATTTGCGCCTGCCGATGACTTCGGCAAACCTAGCCGGAAACCGCGACACTCTGGTTGCAAAAGATATTATCCGTGAAGTGAAATTGCCCGGCATTCTGCCTGATGTCGAAGTTTATCAAGGTCTAATCGATTCGCTCAAAGCACGCGGTTTTACCGAAGCAGATTGGAATAAACCGCAGGCGACCGATGTATTTTACGTTTTCCCATACGATTTTCGGCGTGATAACGTTGAAACGGCGCGCCTTCTGATTCAAAAAATCGAAGCGGTCAAACGCCTTGTTAAACGCCCCGATTTAAAGTTCGATATTATCGCGCATTCGATGGGCGGACTCCTTTCGCGTTATGCGGCGATGTATGGCACGGCTGACTTGCCGCGCGAAGGCAGAATACCTGTTCCGACCTGGGCTGGAGCCAAACACATCAACAAGCTTTTGATGTTCGGAACGCCGAACGAAGGCGCGGTCAGTTCGTTTGACGCGCTAATTAACGGATATACGGTCGTTACCGAGCGCAATTTGCCGTTTATTGACGACTTTCGCTCGGAAGACGTTTTATCAACTCCGTCATTATTTCAATTGATGCCGCATCAATCAACGGCGCGATTTTTAGATGAAAATTTACAGCCGCTAAAAGTTGATTTGTATAACCCGAAAACCTGGCAAACTTACGGTTGGGGCGCAATTAACGACCCAAAATTTTTGAGTAAATTAAAAGACGCGGCTCTTCTGGCGGCGAAAAACAAAGAAATAAAACCGACAAAATCAGATAAAAAAGCAAGTTTCGACGACATCGTGCTTTCGCAAACCACCTCCGCGCAGGTTCAGGCTTACTTTGCTTCGGTTTTGAGCCGGGCAAAGCGTTTTCATCTTGCGCTCGACGCGCCGACGATAAAGTCACCGATTGAAATTTATGCCTACGGTGGAAATTGCCAGCCGACGCTCGACGCGGTTGTCATCATGCGTAACGATAAAAAAGATCGCTGGCTAACCATAACCGACGCCCGCGACATAAAGACTTCGAGCGGAAAAGAAATTAAAAAAGATGAAGTCAAAGCTGTGTTGTACACGCCCGGCGACGGTCGCGTAACGCGGCGCTCGCTGCTTGCGGAAAGCGAATCTTCAAAAGGCGGAACGGAAGAATTGGTTAAAACCGTTTTCCCACTCAAGTCTTCATATTTCGCGTGCGGTTTGCACACCAGTCTGTTTCTCGAAAGCTCGATTCAAGACAGTTTTTTAAGCGCGTTGATTGTCAAGAAAACAAATTTGCCTTAAAAGTGAAAAGGTGAAAAAGCGTGAGTTTGGCTCCAAACTCACGCTTTTTCACCTTTTCATACTTTCACTTTTCCCCTTCTTAAGGATTGATTAAAATGTAAAGTCTGTCAGTCCAATCAGATTTGCTGTTTCTCAAGATTTCAAGCTGAACATTTGCCGAATTGAGATCTCCTAGTTTGGCATACGCGCGTCCGAGATTAAATCGTGCTTTGTCAAAATCAGGATTAAAATTCACGGCATTATTAAAAGCTTCAACGCTTTCTTCTGTTTTTCCGACCTCAAAATAACTTTCGCCCAGATGATTGTAAGTCTTTGCGTCAGGCTTATAAGTTTTTAATTGTTCAAAAGCGGCGACCGAGTCCGTATACTTTTTCTGCTTAAAATAAGCTGTGCCTAATAATTCGAGAGCATTGGCAAAGTCCGGCTTGAGCGCCAGTGCGCGTTTATAAGCTAAAATTTCTTCATCCGTGCGCCCTAATTTATTAAAGGAAAGTCCGAGCGCGTATTGCGCGTCGATATTGCCGGCATCGAGTTTGGTTGCTTGTCGGTAAGCTTCAACCGCGTCCTTGTATTGTCCAAGCGCAAAACTCGACGCTCCGATGTTGACGAAAGTTTCCTCCCAGTCAGGACGAATACGCGCCGCTTGCTTGGAAGCCTTCAACGCATCAGTGTGTCTGCCGAGCATTCCGTAGCAAAAACCGGCTTGGTACCACGCCTCGGCATAATTCGGATCAATTTCGACTGCCTTTTCAAAATAAATTAAGGCTTTAGAGTATTCATCGCGCGATACAATTCCGAGTCCCTGCGAATAGAGACTCTGCGCCGCAGCGCGTTTGTTTTTTTGCGTCTGGGTATTTAGTGATGAAAAAGTTTGCAGTTCGCCAGATTTTAACTGCGCAATCCTTTCCGACGGCACGGCAAAATTCAGACTTTGTCCTTCGGCTGCCTGCAGAGTTGCGACACCGATTACTTGTCCGCGCATATTGACGACGGGCGAGCCGGATGAACCGGGCGAAATCGGCGCGGTAATTTGAATGATTTTTCCGTAACCCGGAATTTCGCGCACCGCCGAAACAATTCCGTTAGTCACGCTGCCTTCAAGTCCAAACGGATTACCGACCACAACAATACTTTCACCTTCCTGCGGCACGGTCTGTACAATCGGCAGCGGCGTTGAAAACTCTGCTGGCACATCAACTTGAAGCAATGCCAAGTCGCCTTCTCCGTCAATCGCCAGGACGCCGCGTGCCGTAAATTTTTTGCCGTTGATTAAATGAACTTCAACACGGCTTGATTTCTCGATAACGTGGCGGTTGGTAATAATCTTGTCGCTTGCAATAAAAAAACCGCTTCCGCGCGCAAGCGTCGCGCCTTTTGCGTCAAAAGTTTCAATCGCCACCGCCGAAGGCTTGATGCGGCGTACCAGTTCAGGAAGATTATCCTGCGCAGATACAACCATCCGGCAAGTTACCAATAACAGAAGAAAAACAAAAGTTTTGGTAGCAATAAATTTCATCTCGGCTGTGGCAATTATAAAGTTTTTATTAGAATGAAACAAATTTTCAAGCTAAATAAAAAATAGAGTTGCAAAGCAAGATGCATCGGAGAACTAAAACCGTTGCCGAAAATTAAATTTTTTGCAAAAAACCTTAATCTGTATTAACCAAATTCCTTGTATATTTGGCGAGTTCATTAAAATTTTGCACGTAAATGTCGGACGGAAGACGTTGTCGAACACGCTCATCTTGAAAAACCGCTCCGCCCATCACAATCGGAATTTTGTGTTTCGCGATTCGTTCCGTAAAATTTTTATAATCACGCGAGAGACGTTCGGTATCGTTTAAAATTGTTACGGAAATACAAACGAGTGCCGGCAAATACTGCAAAACTTCATCAGCAAGCGAATAAAGCGGCGTATTAGCGCCAAAGTTGACTACTTCCAAGCCTTCATTTTCAATCGATATTTGAGCTAGATAAGTTGGAAGCTCGTGAAAATCTCCTTCCAAAGAGCAGCACATAGCCAGTGCGCCGCTCATTCTGGGAACGGGAAGAGCGTTCCGGAGCTTATAAATTGCGTTGAGCGCCGCACGCGTCGCCAGATGTTCCTGTGTAATACTGATTTCCCCTGCAAACCACAGTTCCCCTATCCGGCGCATCGCGGGACACAACAGATCATCAAATATTTTCGTTAGTGATTTACCATTAAGGTAAGCATTGACCAGAATATTAGCTGCTGCTTCTTCACAACCTACTATCAGAGAGCGGAAAAGCACGCAATCTGAATGATTTTTGTTGGCGCGACGACGAGGTG
>JALZOH010000301.1 GCA_030857305.1 Acidobacteriota bacterium | reverse complement strand
GCGGAAATCTGTTTGCCATTTTGCATTAAAAGCGCAAGCGTCAAGGCTGAAGGTTCATAAATTGTTTCATTTGTCATCAAAATCGGCAGATGAGCGGTTGAGTTCGGAAATGGTAAAGCGGCAATCGGGAAATAATGAAGTTTTCCGTCCGGGACGATTATCAGGCGTTTGTTTGAAATTTTGTCGGCAATTTGCCCGAAAAGTTTGTCGCTCAGTTGTTTGGATTCAATTTTATAAATATTTTCAGCTTCGCTAATACGCGCCTGATAACTTTCGATAAATTCGCCTTGTTTGATTTCGCGGGACGTAAGCAATTCGCGTAGTTTTTCAATGTGGGATTCGATTTCCGCACGAGGCGGCAGAATAATTGAATTAATTTCCGTTTTACCAACGAGCCACAGATAGCTTTCTTCCTTGCCGAAGGAAAATTCGAGAAGTAGAGAATTTTCGTCCAAGACGTTTTTCTGAAATTCGGCAACGTCAAACGGAGCAGGATTTTTTACCGCCGAATAATTCGGGCTTGATTGTTTAAGCGCAGCCTTTATTTCTTCGAGTTCATGTTCTAGTTCGTTAATATCATTATCTAGTTTTTCGGTTTCGGCTTGGTCGGCGTTAATGCTTAAAAGGTTGGTGAGTTTGTCTGCTTTGGCGTTAAGCAATATGCGAATTTCCTTTTCGCGTTTAACCGTTTCCGGAACGGCATCTTTTGTGATATTTGCCTCTGAAAGTTTTATCATTTCCAGGGTCGAACGCGCTCTAACCCATTCGCTTGCCTGTAAAGCTTTAGTCGCAAAATTTTGATTTGGAAATTGCTCATTCTTTTTCATTAAAAGAGAAATGAATAACTCGTAACGGCTATAAACTTCCGATAAATAACTTTGTCTCAGTTTTACATTCGCGGTTTCGCCGTGTAGAAAATCGGTCAGATCAAGACAATCAGTAATTTGCTCCAGGCTTTTATCAATTTGATTGGCAGATTGATAAAGTAACGCAAGATTGTATAAATTAGTTGCTTCGCCGGTCTTGCTCCGAATATTTCGATTTATTTGGAGCGATTCCAAGTAAAATTTTTCAGCTGAATTGCGGTTATTCAACTTAAGATAGAGTTTTCCAATTTTTTCTTTGACGGTTGCAACAGCGTGTTTGATGCCAACTTTCTCATAATTACTCAAAGCCTTTTTGTAGTAGGACAAAGCGTTTTGGTACTTTTGCTCAGAAAATAATAGCTCTCCTATATTTTCGTAAGCGTAAGCAATGGAATAAAAGTCTTTTGATTGAAATCCGATTTGAAGTCCTTCCTGGAAACTTTTAAATGCATCGTTATTCGCACCGAGCTGCCGCGAGATTTGTCCGATTCGGGTTGTTAATTCAGAATTTCCAAAAAGGTTTCCAGTTTTGATAAAAAACAAATGCGCTTTTATAAAATATGAGCGGGCTTGGGCAAGATCGCCAAAGGTTTCGTTGTAAAAACCGAATCTGACAAATAAAATAGCCTTTTCGTAGAAATCGAGATTTTCGGGATACAAAGATTCTGCTTCTTTGAATGATTGGATTGCCTCTTGCCAATTGCTCATCCGCTGATGGGCATCGCCGAGCGCAATAAGTGCGAGTGCAAGTTCTCTTTGCAATCCGATTGTTCTTGCAAGATTTACAGCCTCGACAGCATAATTTTGACCTTTGATGGGGTTATTATTCATTACCTCCGTATAGGCTAACTCGGTTAGAGTTTGAACTTCCCCTGATTTGTCGTTTGCTTCACGAAAAAACTGTAAAGATTTTTCCTGCAGTTTGGTCATTAATGGAAGGTTTGTTTCGTATCGATAATTGTATTGTGCTGCAGCAAAATTTGCTTTTGCAAGGGTTCGGGGGTTCTTGCTTTTTTCAGCTAGAATGAAAGACTGTTTTTGTAATTCTTGAGCTTTTTGGCGGTTTTTTTTCCAAAGAGCGATTAAAGTCAAATCCGATAGAGTTTCAGATTCTCCTGAAATATTATGTATTTTGCGCTCAGCAACCAATGAATCCATGAGCATCTGCCATGCTTTGTTGAATTCATTCAAACTAATATTTAATCGTGCCGCTTCTCTCAGGCAGGCAGCGTAGCTTTGATAATTTCCCGTTAACAGCCAGTCGCGGGCGGTTTTTTCATAAAGCATTTGAGCATGGCGGTATGAATCTTCATTCCATACCGCCGCGATTTGCCTTGCTTTATTTTCATTGAGAACAATTTCTTCTTCCAAAACCTTTTGACCATGATTTTGAGCATAAAGATTTGTGCCGGAAATTGCAGCACAAAGCAAACTTCCGAGCAGAAAAACTAAATAAATAAAGCGAACCTTAAATAAAACTCGTATTATCAATGGAATGCTTTTTAAAGACTTCAGGGTCATAATTCTGAAATTGCGAAAAATAAAGGTAAAATTCGTTGATACTTCCTTTCTTTCCAACCTCTTTCTTTCCGACTTCCTTTTTACCGACTTCCTTTTTACCGACTTCTTTATGACGCAAGTTTTCAAAAGGAATAGCAAATAAAGTTTCAATTTCTTTAATAAAAAGCGGTTGATCTTTATTTTGACGCAAGGTAAACTTCGTAAAATCAGTAATAAAATTGAGCCATTTTTTGTTTTTATTGAACTTTAATTCGTTATAATTTTTTTCAATAAGATTCAATGCCATTGTTGTCCAGGGAAAAAACAGAGAAACTCCTTGTGAAAATTGATACTCTGCCCCGACCGAACAGGAAGCAAGAATATATTTTTTGCCGGAATCATTGATTGCCTGGTTTATTTCTATAAATTTTTCAAAGATTGAGTTGATTCTTTCTTCAATCTTATTAATCGTTTCATTTATCGTTTTATCCTTTCCCTTTTTGGGTTGTATAATGCCTAATATTTCATTTTCGCGCAGCCATTTCGGATATTGAAGCAAGAGGTTGTAAACGAAATCAATAATATCTACGGCTTGACCATGCATAAAAATTTGGGAACGGTAGTGACTAAGTAACATCCAATCAACAAATTTATCTTTAATCAATTGGTTTTCTTTCGCGGTTTTAAGAGTAATCCATTTTCCAGCTTCTGTTGGCAAACTGAGTAAATCATTGAAAATTCCGGCGAGTTCCTGAATAAGCGCGTAGAGGGAAATTTCCTTTCCAAGTTCTTCCAAATTACACGCGCTGATATTTACCGAACGCCCGCCAATTGTATAATCTACGTTAAAATCAGAGTATTTTTCAACGATTTTAATGGCAAAATCTTTCTCATCCATTTTTTGGGGATTAGCAATTATATCAACTAATACTTCATGATAGTCCCAACCTGTTGTAGGAATATTACCTTCGGAAGCAACCATTACTTTAGCTACGTCTTTCAATTCATAACCTACCTCCAGCATTCCCATCAGACAACCGTCAAATCCTAGTAAATCAAGTTTTCTTTTCTTACCGTTTTTAGTCGGTAATGCTTTTTCTAAAACTTTTCTTAAACTTATTAAATTCAATGCAATATCAGGATTTTCATCTCGCAATAATGTTCTTCCGATAACGCCGTCGCTGTGTCCCGAGAGAATTAAAGCATACTTTTTTGCCGGATATTTGTTAATAACAACCGGTACAAACTCTTCAATTTTAAATAAATCAATATTTGATGCTGGGCGCCTGGATGCAGCGATATTGGGAATTTGTAAATCCTCGACAAAATCTTCTAAGGTATGCTTCAAACCGGGTTTCGGTGTATTTGGCATTTTCTTTGTAAAATCAAAAAATTTAATATCGGAATAAGGATAACTGCCATCGAATAGCGCAACTAAATTTATTTTTTCCCGAGTTCCAAAATTCATCATACCTTTTAAGCCGGTAATCATATCTTCACTCAAATTATTGTCACCCGCCATATAGACCATAATTGTCCATTCTTTTTCTTTCATCTTAGTTTTCTCCTCGAAATAGATTTTAGGTAAAAG
>JALZOH010000300.1 GCA_030857305.1 Acidobacteriota bacterium | reverse complement strand
TGAAGGAATTATGGAACACGCGCAGGCGGCGGCAATCATTCATCAAACCGGCGGTGGAACGGGCATGACGTATGAATTTTTACGTCCAGCGGGCGCGATGGTTAATTCGACGCGCGGTGTAGCATCCGGTCCGGTAAGCTTTATGAATATCGTCAACACGATGACCGAAGTCGTTAAACAAGGCGGCGTGCGGCGCGGAGCCAACATGGGAATGATGCGATGCACTCATCCTGATCTCCTTCGCTTTATTCATGCTAAAAACGACCAGCACTCGCTGACGAATTTTAATATCTCGGTTAATGTCACTGACCGATTTATGGATGCGGTCGATAGTAAAGAATGGTTTCAGACCGAGTTTGACGGCGAGACTTGGACACAACCGGTTTTCGATCCGTTGACCGGAAAAGATTACGTCGTTTATCGCCGACCGGACGGCGAAACCGTCACTTTTGCCGATAAACTCACATTTGAAAATGCTGAGCTTTCCGGATGCACAATTGAAGAGCCGCCGCAACCCGGAATGATTTACGCGCCGGATGTCTGGAACAGAATCATCGCTTCCGCCCACAAATACGCCGAGCCGGGAATATGTTTTATTGACGAAGTGAACCGCCACAATTATCTGAAAAGTTCGATGGGAGAAATTTACGCCAGCAATCCGTGCGGCGAACAGATGCTCCACTTCAATAACTCTTGTAATCTCGGAAGTATTGATTTAGCGAAGTTTTATAAAAAAGTCGGCGATGGTACAAACCCAAATGAATGCATCGAATGGGAACGATTAGCGAGAGTTACGCATCTCAGCACACAATTTTTGGATAATGTTGTCGACGCGGGCGATTTTCCGCTCGATGCGATTGATGATGTGGTTAAAAGAACACGCCCCGTCGGTCTGGGAATAATGGGTTTTGCAGATTTATGTCTGAAACTGCAAATTACTTATGGCGAACAGGATTCGATAGATTTGATGGATAAGGTGATGGGCTTTATCCGCAAAGAATCCTGGGAAGCATCCTTAAAACTGGGAGCTGAAAAAGGCGTTTTTCCTGAATTTGAAGCAAATCGCGAAGCGTATGCCAAATTTTTATATGAAGAAATCGGTATTCCGCGCGACACGCCTCTGACTCCGCGTAATTATGAAACGACGACCATTGCACCGACCGGAACAATTTCGCTGGTCGCAGAGACATCGAGCGGCTGCGAGCCGAATTTTTCCTGGGCGTATGTGCGGCAAGACACGATTGGAACCCGCACTTATGTTCACACATTAGCGGCACAGGCTTTAGGGATAGAAGTTGATCAAACAGACGAAGAATCGATCAAACAAGCCGCGCAATTTGTCGTCGAAAACGAAGATAAACTGCCGCCTTATTTTATTTCAGCATTGAATATTACGTCTAAACAGCACGTCCAGGTTCTCGCGGCGGCGCAGCGCAATGTTGATAATTCCGTGTCGAAAACCTGCAACGGCGCAAAAGACGATACGGTTGAATCGGTTGACGAGCTTTACCGTCTGGCGCTCGACTTAGGGTGCAAATGCGTCTCTTACTACCGCGACGGTTCACGCGAAGGTCAGGTTTTGACTTCGATGAAAACCGAAGAAAAGAAAGCGGAAACGGTAGATGTCGAACAAATCGTTATCGAAGAATGTAATGAATTCATAACGATTGAACCAGTCACCAAAGCGAAAAATAAGACAGAAGCAAAAACCACGACCGAAAACGGGCACATCGAACGTCCGCGTGAACTGCAGGGTTCGACGTGGCGTATTCCGTTTGATGTGACAAATCTTTATGTAACCGTCAATCATAACGGCGAAAAAGTGATGGAGGTTTTTGCCACCGGTCCGATTTCCGAAGGCGTCGGCTTGCTCGCCTCGAAGATGCTGCGCGGCGGTTTTGAGGTCAAGGAAGTGGCACGCAGTTTGAACAAAGTGACGGCGACTCATGCCGTCTGGTTTAACGAACGCCTTTTAACGTCGCCCGAACAGGCAATTGCCGAATGTCTTCTGCTGATTGACCGGCGGCTGAAAAACCTGCCGACTTCGGAAAGACAGTCGAGTAAACCGGTAACAGAATTTGCCTCGACAGAAACACCGAAAACAAAAATGTCAAATTTGATCGGAACTTGTCCCGAATGCAAAGGGCAACTCGAACACGCTTCGGGCTGCGACTTCTGCCGCGATTGCGGATACTCAAAATGTAAATAAATCTTAATCCTTCCATTATCTAAATTTTGAGGTTGCCTGCCTGTGCGAAATATTCGCTGGCAGGCTTTTTTCTTCCCTGATAAAACTTGACCGGGAACGTCTTAAAATGCTATCTGTTAAGAAGTCTGCTAGTAATAAAACATCATTTTACAGTAGTCCGGGAGTAAAAGATGAAAAGGTTAAACCAATTGTTTTTCGGTTTAAGTTTTGGAATTATTTTAATAGCCAATTTTGCTTTTGCCGGTGAAACTAATCGAGTGCGTGGAAAAAAGTCTCAAGCGCCGTTTAATATCAAAATTGCTGCCTGGGGACAAAACCAGGAAACGATTGAGGCAGCTAAAAGGCGCATCGAGAACAGTCGAGACGTTCAAAACGTTTTAGGCGGAACAAAATATCGCCTCCTTGAATTTAATTACATAGACAACGAAGATAAAGCCCGCACGCCGCAAATTCCGACTCACTTTCGAGCCGTTTTCTACGATTATACAAGCGATAAAACCATTGTCGTGACGAATGATTTTGCAGGTCAGGAAAGTATAAAAATTCAAGAAGAATTTTATCAGCCATTACCGAGTGAGGCAGAATTTGAAGAAGCCGTAAAAATCCTGCGGCGAGACGCCAAACTGAGCAGCGTATTAAAGAATCTTTCAGTGACAACTTTTCGCCCGATGCCGCCGGTCACCGTTTTAGACGGAACAACCGAGCGGCTGGTCAATGTTGGGATTGAGGCAGCCGGCAATCCGGCGCAGAACGAAGTGGTCAGTGTCGGTATCAAAAGCGGTAAAGCGTTTCGCTATCAGAAAGGAGCGCCGGAAACTTCAAAAGCTGCCGTGTATAATTGCGGAGTTCGAAATGCTTCTCAAGCGACAACTCCGCGCGGCACAGCCGGGCAATATCAGTTGACCGTCGCGCAAAATCGTACAAAGCTCTGGGAAATGTTGGTAATCCGTCCATCGGCTTCTTCCGGCACACACGCTTCGGGCATCGAAATTCGGGATGTCAAATACAAAGGAAAATCAGTTCTCAAACGCGGACACGCGCCGGTTTTGAATGTCGAATACCCGACTGGCGCGTGCGGACCGTTTCGCGATTGGCAATTTGAGGAAGACGCCTTTGCCACGCCGGAAAATTCAACCGAACCGGTTGCCGGAATTAGAATCATTCCCGCCGGAGGAGTTGCCACCACCGTTTTGGAAACCGGTAACGACACGGGCAATTTCCGCGGCGTCGCCGTTTACACGCAGAACGATGAAATTGTTTTAGTCACCGAGATGCAGGCATCCTGGTATCGTTATATTATGGAATGGCGATTTTCAAGCGACGGCACGATTCGCCCGCGTTTTGGTTTTGGCGCAACTGATAATCCGTGTGTTTGCGCAACGCATAATCATCACGTTTATTGGCGACTGGATTTTGATATTGTTAATCCGGTCAATAAAGTATTTCAGGTTGAACGCGGACGAAAATTCCTGCAGCCCATCACGACTGAAGTAACTAGAGTCAAAAATCCACAAACCAACCGCCGCCTTCTCGTTCAAAACTCGACCGGAGACGAAGCTTATATGCTTGTACCAAACATTTCTGACGGGGTAGCGACGAATTTTGGGCGAAGCGATTTATGGGTTCTTAAATACAACAATATTGCCGGCGGAAGCGCATTTGAGAATGAAATTGACGACGGTTTCGATTCAGCCGCCACCGGCGGAGAATGTACCGCAAACAGCGGCAGCTGCATCAATATCAACAAATTTATTAA
>JALZOH010000019.1 GCA_030857305.1 Acidobacteriota bacterium | reverse complement strand
TAATTTATGGGCGCAGCCCGTGGACGGCGGCGCGCCCAAACAATTGACAAACTTTACGAGCAACCGCATTTATTCCTTTGATTTCTCGCCCGACGGAAAAGAAATAATCTGCGCTCGCGGGGAATTATCAGGTTACGTTGTATTGCTCACGAATGAATAAATTCTACGGCAAACGAATCAAGTAATTTTTGTAATTTTCTAAATTTCCCTTGAATCTACGATAATTGTGACTTGAAAAAGTCATATGCCAAAAAATCTAAACGGATTTACCTTCCAGAAAACACAACCAAACCATTTACTAAAGTTAAACCTCTATTTTGCCTTTATTAAGACATTTGCCTTAAACTCTATAAAGTTTGAGGGAGAAAATATTTTTGTGAATTTACTTTTGGATGGAAAATACGCCTTTGTTTCGGGCGGAACACGCGGAATCGGCGCGGCGCTGTGTGAAGTTTTTGCGCGTGAAGGCGCGGATGTCGCCTTTAATTATCATTCGCGCGACGATTTAGCCGAAGAAGTCAAAGCAAAAATCGAAGCTCACGGCAAGCGCGCTCTGGCTTTTAAGGTTTCGGTGACAGACCGCGTCGGAATGAAAAAAGTTGCGCGTGAGATATTGGAAGCGTGGGGCGCAATCGATATTCTGGTTAATAACGCCGCCGTCAATAAACCCGACAATTTTGCAACGACGACCGATAAGAGCTGGGATTGGGTGGTTGACACGAATGTCAACAGCCTTTTTGCCGTCACTAAGCCTTTTTATAAACAAATGATTCGCGGGCGCAAAGGCTCGATTCTGAATATAACTTCGGTCGGCGCGATTCGCTCGCTTCCGACATCGGTTCACTACGCGACGTCCAAAGCCGCGATGATCGGATTTACAAAATGCCTTTCACGCGAAGCCGCCAATTTCGGCGTCACGGTCAACGCGATTGCCGCCGGAATTTTCGATACGGATTTGGGCAACACTCTGCCCGAGAGACTCCTTCAGATGCACGATTTTTGGGTATCGAAGGGAAGACTCGGCAAGCCGTCGGAACTCGCTGAATTCGCCGCCTTTATGGTCAGCGATCGCAACAGTTTTATGAGCGGTGAAGTCGTCATTGTGGACGGCGGCGCGGTTACATAAGCAGTAAGGCAAAAGTAAAAAGGTAAAAGGCAAAAGTAAAAATTAAGATTAAGAAACGAAATTAAAAAATAGCTTTTTTAGTTTCATTATTGATGGAAAAAATCGAGTATTTAAATTTACCGAACTGCATTCGTCTGACAAACGGCGAAGTTGAAGTTATTGTTACAACTGATGTCGGACCGCGCATCATCAGTTATAGCTTGGTTGGCGGCAAAAATGTTTTGGGCGAACATCTGAACGCCAAAGTCGAAACTGTGCTCGGCGAATTTAAGCCTTACGGCGGGCATCGTTTGTGGATTGCGCCGGAAAATATGCCAAATTCCTACGCGCCGGACAACGTGCCGGTGGAATACGAATTCGATGAAGCGAAAAATTCTATCCGTCTTCTTCAACCGCTCGAAACTATCACAAAAACGCAAAAGGAAATTACCGTTACCCTCAAGAAACAAGGAAGCGGTGTTGCGATAAACCACAAAATTACGAATTACGGTGAAAAGGAAATTAAATTTGCGGCGTGGGCTTTGACGATTATGCGCGGCGGCGGTGTCTGCGAAATCCCGAATGAGCCGTTTGCGCCTTACAGCGGCGAAACTCTCCTTCCGGTGAGAAATTTAACTTTGTGGTCTTATACGAATTTGAGCGATTCGCGCTGGCAGCTGACAAATGATTTTATACGTCTCAAAGTTGATTCCGAAAAAACCGAACCGCAAAAAATCGGCGTTTTGAATCGGCAAGGCTGGGCAGCCTACCGATTGAAAAACTTAACTTTTACAAAGCATTTTGATTTTATCGAAAACGCTGTCTACCCCGATATGAACTCGAACACCGAACTTTACACGGCAGGCGATTTTGTCGAGATTGAATCGCTCTCGCCTTTGCAAAAAATCAAACCAAAAGAATCAATCGAACACGTTGAGCGGTGGGAATTAAAGGCGAATGGATAAAGTAAAGCTGAAGACGATTTTTGTTAATCTCTTATCTTTTCGTCTTTCACCTTTCGTTAACCGTCAAGCAGAGAATTTGAATTGAGAAGCCCTTGAGGAACGAGCAGTTCGCCGCTTGCCGGGTCAATAATACCGTTGTTTTCTTCCTCGATACTGGTTGCTTGGGTGTACATATCACCGGCAATCGATCTTTTCCGCATTTCGCGCTTGAACGCCCGGATACGCTCGGACTTTTCTTCATTGGCGTCTGGTCCGCCATAATTTGTAAAACCAAAGCCGCCCCATTCGCTGATCACCAGCGGTGTCTGCCCGGTGTAAAAATATGGGTCGCCGACAATGAGAGGTTGGGCGGTTACGCCGCGCGTTTCTCCTGCCACAAGTCGGTTGAGCGATGACGCCCACTCATCTTCATTCGGCGTGTAAAGATGAGCGGTTAAAAGATGTGAACTGAGTCGTCCGTTGCGCGAAACGTGATTCCAACCGTCGTTGTCCACCACAAGCAATTGCGGGTAAAAGAGGCGCAGATAATCAAAGGTGTTGGAAATATATTTGCGCGTTTCGATATTGGTGGAAATGTCTTCGGCGCCCCAATCTTCGTTATACAAACTTAAAATTACGATCGACGGGTGTGAAGCGATAAAAACCAGCATTCGCTGCAATTCCGCCCAGTGATTATCGCGACTAAATTGGTTTGAGCTGTGCGGCGATGGAATTTCAACCCACAACATCAGCCCGATTTCGTCGGCTAAATCGTAAATGCGCGGGTCGATGCCGGCAATGTGAACACGCGCCAGATTACAGCCAAGTTTTTTGATGCCGTGAAGATGTCGGTGCATTTCCTCAAAGGTCGAAATGCCTGGCTGATAAAGAATGCCGTCCAGGTAAATTGGGTCGTTATTCAGATAAACGCGCGGACCATGCGCACCGATTTTCCGCAAGCCGAAATGAGTTTCGATCCCGGTGACGTTTCCGTCGGGCGCAACGAGTTCTGCCCATAAATGATATAAATGGGGCGCGTCGGGCGACCAGAGTTTCGCGTTCGGCATTGCCAGCGGAATACGCTGAACACGCTCGCCCGCTTCCAGAGATAAATTGAATTGCGCCGTTATTGGACTCTGCTTTTTATTAGTTTCAGAATTGGCGTGCGGTGTAATCGTGAGGCGCAGAACGTATTCGCCCGCTTCGTGAATGCGCGTCGTCAAATCAAATTCAACCAGACGGTCGCGTAAACTGCTGATCACTCCGAGACGTGAACGCAAACGATTGCGCCCGACGGTTTCAAGCCAAACGCTGCGGACAGCTCCGGAGACGGTTTGATACCAAATTCCGCCTTGTTTATAAACGCGCGAAGCCTGTTTGCCGCGTGGAATATCGGCGTTGATCGTATCAGCGACGCGCACCGTTAAACGATTAACCGATTGAAGGAGCTCCGGCGGCAATTCGTAGGAAAACGAGCTGTACTCACCGAGATGCGTGTCTTCACCTTCGATGGTTTTGAGCAAAACACCATTGAGCCACACGCGCGTTTCATAACCGCACGCACCAAAAGTCAATTGCGTCAAACGGTTTGGTGAATTGCTCCATTCCGCCGGTATGCTGAAATCGCATTCATACCACGCAACCACTTCATCCGAATCGTTGTAAAGAGATGATGCTTCAACAGATTTTTTAGCGGCGATCAGATGCGATTCAATCGAGCCGGGAAAAACCGCCGTTTCCGTGAAATTATGACGCGCAAACCATTGCTCTTGCAGCCCCTGGTCTTTTGTGTCGAGCGCAAACCGCCACTCGCCATCGAGTAATTGAAAAGCCGTCCGCCGCAATATCGAACGCGGGAGCGGATTATTTTTGTCTGCTACCGCGTGGAGCAGATCGTGTTGGTCAAATTCGTGATTTGATTTGGTAACTGCCATATTCTTTTATACAAAAATTAAGTTAAACTGTTTTTGCAAAAGCCGGAAAAACAATTAAAGTTTTCAGATAACAATAATTCTATTCGCGTTGTCGGTAAAGAAAATAACATAAATTAAGTTATCAAAAAATTTGAATCGAAAAGAAAATGAAATCTTTGATATGCCCGTAATGCGGCGGAAAACTTACCGATTATTCACCCTTGCAAAACTTTGCAACCTGCGGTTATTGCGCAACGAAAATTGTTATCGAGCAGCAGAAACCGGCATCGCAAACGATACCTGTTAATCAGCCAGTAAAAACTTTTAGCCTGAGTTTCAATATTCTCGTCAGTCTCATTGTTGGTGGGTGCGTTGTGGTCGGCGCAATTTTTTTGATAGCGATTCTAGCTGACAAAAAAGAATCGAAACCGACCCTTCCGGTTTATAATCCACCGCCCTTTGCCGCTCCGACACCGCGTGTCTCGCCAACACCGACTCCAAATCCGAACTTGCTTGAATTCGGCGGCAAAGGAACGGGCGACGGCTTGTTTCAAGATGCCAATAAAATCGCGGTTGATAAACAAGGCAGAATTTATGTCGCTGACGAAACCTTGCGCGTTCAGCAATTCAACGAAAAAGGTGAGTTCCTAAAAGTTTGGCAAATCCCGACCGAAACACAATACTATAAACGCGCCCGTTCGATTAGAAAAATCGGAATTAATAATAATGACTAGCTTTACGTTTTGGTGGGCGGTCTCATACTGGTTTACGAAAATGCGTCGAGCAAGTTTAGCAAAATCATCCATTTTGAGCCGAATCCGATTCAGGATTTCGCCTTTCGCAGCGACGGCGACCGACTTTTTCTTATTAACAACGGCGAAATCGAATATTTTGTGCAGGTTGACGAAACCGGAAAAAGCCCGCGCCGCGTCAACAGCTTTCACACGAATGCCGCCGACGCTTCGATGTCCCCGTCTGCGACCGGTTTGGCGGCAATTCGTCTGGCGGTTGATGGCGCGGGCAATATCTATTCGATTTACGCGCTTGGCGATATCGGTAGTTACCAGCTTTCTTACAACGAAGAAGATTTCAGGATTTTCCGCTTCACGCCCGAAGGCAAATACGTCAACAAATTCGCGCAAACGATGAACTCCTGCTGCATCGCTCTCGATAATCAAAGCCGTATCTATGTTTCTGATAATAAATTAATCAGAGTGTTTTCCGGCAACGGCGAGCAGGTTTCAAACTTTTATGGCGATGGCAACATCGATTCGTTCGCCCTCGACAAAGAAAACAACATTTATATTTTGAATGACGATAAAGTTATCAAACGTCCGGCGATTCAATAAAAAAACAAAAAATTATACTTTCGCAAAAGTTAAGCCGGTTTGTCCTTGATACTTTCCTTCGCGGTCTTGATAGGAGACGGCGCATTCTTCATTTGATTCAAAAAACAAAATTTGTCCGATGCCTTCATTGACGTAAACGCGCAAAGGCAAATTCGCCAGGTTTCCAATCTCAACGACCAGCCTGCCCGTCCAGCCCGCTTCGAGCGGCGTTGTATTAACCAGCAAACCGGCGCGCGCGTAGGTGCTTTTTCCGACAGCGACGGCAGTGACATTGCGCGGCATACGAAAAGTTTCCACCGTGACACCGAGACCGTAATGATGCGGCGGCAAAAGATAATATTTCGCGCCGTCATCGGCAACGCGCAGTTCCGGTTCGATTAAAGACGATTCATCGAATTTTTTCGGGTCAATCTCGAATCCATGAATTGGCGAAAAAACGCGAAAGCCGTCATCGGCAAGCCGCATATCGTAACCGTAACTTGAGGCACCGGCGGAAATAATGCGGTTTCCGTTTATTTCTCTCACCAATTCGGGAAGAAATGGCGCAATCATCTGCTGCTCGATTGCCATCCGGCGAATCCAAATGTCTGGCTTTATACTCATAAATTTTTGTGTCTGCAAACGAAAAAGGAAAGCAATAAGAAAACATAACTTATCACTTTCCGCTCAAAAAATTCAAAATGTAAAATGTGAAATTATCTTTCCAAATTATTGCCTTGAAACTTAAAATCTTGGATTTTGATCGTTCCGTCACCAACCGTAAATAACAGTTTTGCGCCGCCGTCGCCGATCTTGGCATCGATTAATTTTTCGGTGAATTTTGCGCGGTTGTGCGGTTTCAATTGACTGAAAATGTTTTCTATGTGACCCGCGCGCAAAATTTTCGCGCTGATTTCGGCGTTGAGATTGTTCGCTAATCCGACATTTATCGCACCGTTTGCCATCTGAAAATTGACTCTGCTCGCGCGCCCCAAACGCGACGCGACAGAGACATTAATGTTACCAAAGCCAAAAGTCGCCAGCGCATTTCCGCTCTCTAAATTAATTTTCGCATTTGAATGCAGAAAATTTATTCGCATCGCGCCGACAACCTTTGAAATATTTAGATCGCCGCGCCCGCCGTCAATTTCCAGATTGCAGAGGTCTGGAACTTTTATTCGATAATCAATCCTAAATGGCATTGTTAAAAGGCTTTTTGGGAACTTTTTGCCGAACTTTTTAAGATGAATTCTATCGTGCGTGCCAACGCTTCTAATACTGAGATGTCCAAAATTTTCATCTAAAACAAAGTCGATGACCTGAGCAAGCTGAGCTAAATCCGTTTCGGTTTCCGCATTTACTTCAATTTCCGCCGAAATTTCAACTTCATTTTTCTGCCAGCCTTCAACGAGAACCGAGCCGTTTGGCGCGCCAACGATCGAAATTGTGCCGCCAGCTGCAAATTTAACGTTTTCGGTTTTATAAGTTGTACGCTTTATTAAGGACTTGGTTTGCGCCGAACAAATTTCTGAAAAGCTTAAAATGAAAATAGCAATCAAGAAAAAATTAAGCCGTTTTCGATTTTTCATTTGAATTAAATATTAAAAAATCGGAGAGAATAGTTAGCAGAAATTAAATAAATCATTTTGTAAATTATAAAAATAATTTATCTGCGGATAAATGAAATGCCTTTGCGCTGGCTGGTCACGGTCATCGTTGCGCTGCCGTCGCCGACTTTACCGACGACGCGCCGTCCATTACTGATTGAACTCATATTCGCGCCTGAAAACGCTCCGAGCGAAATGTTGCGTGTCGAAGGAGCAGTGGCAACCAGACGAAAAGAAGAATTCGAGGGAATGTGCAAGTTAATATTGCCACTGGTCGTTGTGAAACGATAAGTGCCGCCGGAATGAAGCTCGCCGTCAAAAAATATGTCGCCCATTACATTTTCAGCAATCACATTCTCGGCACTGATGTTAGTCAAAGTGATATCGCCATCGGTTGTAATGTGCGCGCGAACGAGTCCGCCGCGGATGTTGGTGACACTCAAATTGCCCATCATTGTTTCGATGTTCACTGAAGAATGGAAGGGGACTTTGATCACGAAATTAACGCTGCCGACTTCCGTATTTCCTTGATTGTCCTTTACCAGATTAATAATTATCGTGCCGCTTAAATTTTGCGGAACGATGTTGGTCGCGGAAGTTTCCATAAAAGCCGAAATTTTAATTTCCGGTTTATTCCAACCCTCGACCGTCACCGTGCCGGTGCGGTTCGTTAATTTGATTGCGACATTTTTGTTTGCCGGATAGCTTCTTGAAAATTTTTTTTGCGCGGAAATTTCCGGCGGTGAAGACACAAAGAAAAAAACTACGCTTAACCAAAGAATCGTAGTTTTCTTTTTTGCTAAAAAGCCGAATAGTTTTTTCAATTCAAAAATCATTGCCTGATACAAAAAGCAAATTTATAATTCGGAAAATTCGCGGAGCAGATCGACCTTTTCGTTCAAAGCCGAATCGAGCATTTCACCGGAAAGGTCATCCTGCGGATTTTCCAGCAAAATTCTGTCGTATTCATACACCACCTGATTGATCTCGTTTAAATTCCGATCAAACGCTTCACGCAGATGGTTTTCCCAATTCGCACGGCGGGCTTCAACTCGCGCTCGCCAGTAATCAATCGTCGCCTGCTGTTCGCTGACCCGTTTTTCGCGCGTCTGTTGCGGCGTGTCGATTAAACCGACTTTGCCCAAAGCCCTTTCGAAAACATTGGGCGTCGCATTTGCATAATTCTCTTCGCCCGACACAAAGTTTTTAAGTCCGACCACTGTCAACAAGGAACTGACCAGCGCAATCCCCAGAATCGCCGCAACAATTTGTGAAGAAGAAAATTGCCAAAAATTACTCTTAACTTTTGACAACCAATTTGTTTCAACCTGTTGCTGTTTTTCCTGGCGAAGCTCGGGCTTAACGTCACTTTCAATAATATTATTAATCCGGCACCAGAGAGCTTTCGAGTTTGGAAGAATATCTTCGGTTTCGCAAAAATCGAGAATCATCGCAAAATCCTCACACACCTTCGCGCATTCGGCACACAGAGCGAGATGCATCTGAACATTTCTCGATACCGCCGGTTCGAGTTCATTGTCCAAATAAATACTAATTAATTCCTGACATTGTTCGCAGTTCATCTGAATTTATTTGTTAAAAATTTTAAAAAGTTTGCGCCAAATTATGACTTCACTTGAATAGATTGTCGTGCAAAGTTTAAGGTTGCCTTGCAATTTGAGAATTTAGTTTAAGATTCGTTTTGTTTAATCAATAAACCACGCAGTTTGAGGCGTGCTTTGTGAAGTTGAGACTTTGATGTGCCGACCGATATTTTGAGCAGTCTGGAAACTTCTTCGTGTTCGTAACCCTCGACGTCGTGGAGCACAAAAACGCTCCGGTAACCGGGCGGCAGCTTTGCGACTGCGCGTGTAATCGCAATCCGGTCAAGCACCGGCATCCGCGCTTGATTTTCCGTTCCAGGCACGATTTGTTCGGGAATTTCTCCGTCTTCGGAAGTCTTTTCGTTTTTCACGCTTCGCCGCCGGAAATGCATCAAAACCTGATTAACCGTCAGGCGATGAAGCCAGGTCGAAAATGCGGATTCGCCGCGAAAACTCCCGATTTTACGAAAAAGCTGAATAAAAACTTCCTGCGTTAAATCCTCCGCTTCACTCTGATTGCCGGTCATCCGCAGGCAGAGACTGTAAGTCCGGCGGTGATAACGCTCGTAAATCAATTCAAAAGCCGCAATATTTCCCGCCGCTGCCAGCGTTGTTAATTCAAAATCGGGCGCGTCTGCCTTAAAATTTTCGGCATTTGGCAGCGCGGGCGCCTTAGTTACGGAAACACTTGTGTTTTCCTCAACCGGAAAAACGCCGTCGCGCTCCAATACTATTGAGGTTACATCCATATTTGTTCGTAATAAATTGGTCTCGAAATTTGTAGAATTACTGGTGTCTATGATGTGCCACCTCCAAATTATGGTTGTATCGCAGCATAGATATTTTATGACGAAATGCAAAAAAGGTAAATGTTTAATTTGTCGATTTGTCTGTTGGGTAAAAAACAAAAGACTTTTCAAAAGATTTTTGTTATAAATTCAACAGTTTAAATTTTTATAACGCATTACTTAAAATTAATCTGAAGCGAAAAAGTTATGCTTTTCCTCACGCAATCCGCTGCCGTTTACGGCATTGATGCGCTCATTGTTGATATTGAAGTGAATCTGCAGCCCGTCAAAGGCGAAGCCGATACTTCTTCGCCGGTCATCATCGTTGGTTTGCCGGACACCGCCGTGCGCGAATCACGCGAGCGCATCCGCGCGGCGATTACCAACAGCGCGTTTTTCTTTCCCTTTCATAAAACGACGATCAATCTGGCGCCTGCCGATGTCCGCAAAGAAGGCGCGAGTTTCGATTTACCAATTGCTCTCGGAATTTTGGGGGCGAACGGTGATTTGGGAAATTTTGAAGAACTGGAAAACACTTTAAGCATCGGCGAATTGTCTTTGGACGGGCGCGTCCGTCCGGTACGCGGCGCACTTTCGATTGCGCTCCAGGCGCGCGAAAACGGGATCAAAAACCTTATTCTCCCGGAAGAAAACGCAACCGAAGCCGCCGTTGTTTCAGGCGTCGATGTTTATCCGGTGAAGGATTTAAGGGAAGCGAGAGACATTTGCCAAAGCCTGCAAAGCGGCAGGGAAATGCAGATTGTTCCCCTTAAGCTCGAAAAATCCGAGATGATGAAGCCGGAAGAAAATCGTTATCGTGCCGATTTTGCGGAAGTGCGCGGACAGCACAGCACAAAACGCGCGCTCGAAGTTGCCAGCGCGGGCGGTCATAATATTCTTTTAATCGGACCTCCGGGTTCGGGCAAAACGATGTTGGCAAAGCGTCTGCCGACAATTCTGCCGCCGCTCGAATTTGAAGAATCGCTCGAAATTACAAAAATCCATTCGGTCGCCGGATTGACGGGAAAGACCGGTTTAATAACGAATCGTCCGTTTAAATCTCCGCACCACACGGTTTCGCAAGCGGGCTTAATCGGCGGCGGCTCAATACCAAGACCGGGCGAAGTTTCACTCGCACATCTCGGCGTTTTATTTCTTGACGAACTGCCCGAATTTGACCGGAGCGTTCTCGAAGTGCTTCGTCAACCGATGGAAGACAAACAAGTTACGATCAGCCGCGCCGCCACGTCTCTGACTTTTCCGGCAAATTTTACGCTCGTCGCTTCGATGAATCCGTGCCCGTGCGGTTACTTCGGCTCAACGCGCGAATGCAAATGCTCGCCGCTCCAGATTCAGCGGTACGTCGGCAAAATTTCCGGACCGCTGCTCGACCGAATTGATATTCACATCGACGTTCCGGCGGTTAATTTCAAAGAGCTGCGGGGCAAAGGCGTTCCCGTCGGCGAAAGTTCCGAAACGATTCGCGCGCGTGTGATAAATGCGCGTGAAATTCAGCTGAAGAGATTTGCCGGCGACGGTGTTTTCTCAAATTCAGCAATGTCGCCGACGCAGATTCGCCAATTTTGCGCGCTCGACGAGGACAGCGAAAATATGCTCGAACGCGCGATGCTCCGGCAAGGACTTTCCGCCCGCGCCCACGACCGGATTCTAAAAGTTGCCAGAACAATCGCCGATTTGGACGCGAGCGAAATAATTACAACCAATCACATCAGCGAAGCGATAAATTACCGCTCGCTCGACCGTACTTATTGGAGCTAAATTAACACTAGATTGCCAGTTAGGTTTTTTTCACCGCAGAAGCGCAAAGGTTTCGCAGTAAGTCGCCGAGAAAACAAATTCTTCGCGTTCCTCTGCGTTTCACACAGCGTCTCTGCGGTAAAGGACATAACCAGTCGAAAGTGGTAAGATTAAAATTTCGTTTTGAACGAGTTGAATATTAGAAGAATAAGAAGCGAAATTTTAATGAACGGTGAAAATATAATCGGGTTTGAAAATATTCCGCAGACGATTCCGCATTTTTGTCTGGAGGCGTTTCGCAGGCACAATAAAAAAGACGCGCTCAGTCATAAAGTGGGCGAAGTTTGGGAAAATCTTTCGGGCGAAGCGGTTATCGAGAAGATAAAATACATCGCGCTCGGACTCGCGGATTTGGGCGTGAAGGCGGGCGACCGCATTGCTATCATTTCGGAAAATCGTCCCGAATGGTCTCTGACTGATTTAGCGATTTTGTCGCTTCGAGCTGTCAATGTGCCGATTTATACAACACAAGCCGTCGAACAAATCCGTTATATTCTAGAAGATTCGGGCGCGAAGATGTTGTTCGTGTCGGGCAAAAAGATTCTACGCCACGCTGAAAACGCAATCCAGAGTGTCGAGCGACTTGAAAAGTTGATTTTTTTTGACTCGGATGCCGTTCCCGAAAATGATAATCGTGCTTTGACTTATCAAACGCTTGAAGATCGCGGCAGGGAAGTAGAAAAAATCGATTCGCAAATGTTTGAAAATAATTTGGCGCAAATCGAAAAAGAGGATTTAGCGACGATTATTTATACTTCGGGAACGACCGGCGAGCCGAAAGGCGTGATGCTCACGCACGAAAATTTTATCGTGCCGATTGTCGGCGTTTCAAAATGTCTGCCGATAAAATCAACCGACCGTTCGCTGGCAGTTTTGCCACTTTCGCATATTTTTGAACGGACGGTTTTTTATGTTCTTTGCGCTAACGGTGTGGCGATTCATTTTTGCGCGTCCTTTGATCAGTTAGCAGGATTTTTAAACGAAGTTCGTCCGACGATTATGACCGCCGTGCCGCGTCTGTTCGAGCAGGTTTATCATAAAATCGTCAAAAAAGGGAAATCGGCGGGCGGCTGGAAAACCTCGCTCTTTGAATGGGCTTTGGAAGTCGGGCAGGATTACTGGGCGGCGAAGGATAAACACGAATCTGTATCCCCGCTTTTGGGAATTAAACAGGCAATCGCCAGCCGTCTGGTTTTTTCGAAATGGCGTGCAGGCGTCGGCGGAAGCATACGCTTTTTTGTTTCGGGCGGCGCGCCTTTATCGAAAAAGCTGACCTACGCTTTTTGGGCGGCGGGCATCCCGATTTTGCAGGGTTACGGAATGACCGAAGCCTGCGTGACGTGCGTCAATCGCCCCGACGACAATAAGGTCGGCTCAATCGGAAAGCCGTTTGGAGAAATCGAAATGAAAATTGCCGAATCGGACGGCGAAATTCTTGTGCGCGGACGAAACGTGATGCTCGGATATCTTAATAAACCCGAAGAAACCGCGCAAGTTATTGATCAGGAAGGTTTTTATCACACCGGGGATATCGGCTATATTGACGAAGACGGACACTTTTTTATCACCGACCGCAAAAAAGATTTATTCAAATTATCGAACGGAAAATATATTGCGCCGCAGCAAGTCGAAAGCCTTCTGAAGCAATCATCCTTGGTTAGCCAGGCGGTAGTCGTCGGTTCGGGCAGAAAACAGGTTGGCGCGCTCATCGTGCCGGATTGGGAAACTTTGAAGCAAACTTTGGAGGAGGAAGGAATCAGTGCGGAAGGTTCGCGCGAAGAAATGTGTGAAAACCCGCACGTTATCAAAAGAGTTCAACGTGACGCAGGGGAATTCACGCGCGAATTAAACGACTATGAAAGAGTAAAAAAAGTGTATTTACTGCCGCGCGAATTCTCGATTGATAAAGGTGAAATGACTCCCACCTTGAAAATAAAACGCGGCGTCATTGACGAAAAATACGAAGAAGCAATTGATGAAATTTGCGGCAGCTAAAAGTCAAAATATTACTCGCGAGAGATCGCCGTCAAATAATTTTAATACCAAATCGCGTAACTAATT
>JALZOH010000299.1 GCA_030857305.1 Acidobacteriota bacterium | reverse complement strand
AACCCAGCTTCGCGCTGGCGGTCGTCGAAGACATCTCGGAACGCAAAGCGGCGGAAGAAGCCGTCCGCGAATCAAAAGAACATCTGCAACTGCTGATTGAAAGCGCGTCGGACTACGCGATTTTTACCATTACGCCCGACAACATCATAGATTCTTGGAACGCGGGCGCGAAAAAAGTTTTCGGCTATACGGAACGGGAAATCATCGGCAAAAGCGGCACGATTCTATTCACGCCCGAAGACCGCGCGGACGGTGTTCCCGAACAGGAGATAAAAGCCGCCGCTGCGAAGGGTCGTGCCGAAGACGAACGCTGGCACATCCGCAAAGACGGCTCGCGCTTTTACGCATCCGGCGTCTCAAAACCCGTTTCCTCAAAATTTTCAAACATTGGAAACCATAATAATGTCCATCCGAACGCTAAAGGAAACGATGCAAAATGGCTGAAACATTCGTCTGCGCAAACTTTACAAACCCAAAGTATATCAAGCAACCGTATTATCGGCTCACTGCCCGATTATGACGCGGCGCGCCTTATGCCGCATTTGGATTTTGTTTTGTTATCACACGGCGCGGAGATTTATCCGGCAGGCGAATACAGCCGTTACGTCTATTTTCCGGAAACCGCCATAGTATCGTATCTTTATGATTTGGAAGACGGCAGCACAATCGAAACGGCGATGATCGGGGGCGAAGGCGCGACCGGATTATGCTCGGCTCTCGGCTCGGAACTGCCGATGCCCCGGGCGCAGATAACCGTCGGAGGAAATGCGTGGCGAATAAAAACGGAAATTCTGAAACAGGAATTTGCCCGCGGCGGAAAGATTCAGACGATGTTGCTTCACTTTATGAGTGAACACATTAACCAGATTTCCCAAAGATTAGTCTGCAAATCCTTTCACGTCATAGAAAAGCGTCTGTGCAGTTGGCTGCTGATGCTTCACGACCGCGTGAAAAATAATCAGTTGATGCTGACGCAGGAAAATGCCGCACTTCTTCTCGGAGCAAACCGATCGACAATCACGATAGCCGCTCAAACTTTGCGTAATAAAGGGTTGATAGATTACACGCGCGGCAAATTTTATCTTCTCGACCGCCAGGGTCTGGAAACTTCAGCTTGCGAATGTTACTCCGTTTTTCAAACAAACTTCTAATCAAATAGTAATACGGGTTTGTATCGTCGTTTAGTTATCAAATTATAAATCAAATAAAGCCGCGCACTAAATTTAATGCGCGGCTTCGGTTCACTAAATACCGTTGCCAATTTTAATTATTTGCCTGATTTGATTTTTTGAAATTTTGCTTTTCATCTGCCATTTGCTTACCTAATTCCTGCAAAGTAGCCGCATCGAAAACTTTCTTCACTTTCGGAAACATTTCACCTTCTTCTTCCTGGACATGATGAGTGATGTCTTCCATCAATACTTTTAATTTCGGCTCAAATTTTTCGCTGTCATCGGTCAAACTTGAAAGTTCGCGCAAAAACATTTTAGCTTGGTGATGTTCTTCGATTCCTTCGAGAACAATGTCTTTTAATTCTTCTTCTTCTCGCAACTTCGGATAAAAAATTTTTTCTTCGATGTGCGTGTGCGCGTCCAATTCTTCTTTTATTTTTTCAAAAAGCGTTTTGTGTTCGCCTTCTTCGGTTGCTTTCACCTTTTGAAAAAGCCGGTCAACTTTATCGTGGTCATCTTTTAGTAATTCGATTGCGTCCATAAATTCTCCTTTTTATTTTTAGTTTTGTTTTCCTCTCTAAAACATTAAGAGAGAATGTTTTTCATACAATGAACTTTAACTTTTAAGCGTACGAGCAATCAATGTGCCAGCAGAGAAAATGAAAAGTGTAGGAAAGGCGAAAAGATATGGCGAAAACAATTCCTTAGTTTATCTCCTTCTCTTCTTCATAAATTATTTCACTTGCCCCGCTTGCCGCTTTTGTCTTATAAACTGCTAATTCGATGTTTGTCTGCTGTTTGTATTCAGCCGAAATTTTTTCGGTAAATTCGCTAATATATTCGAGCGGTACAAGATTGACGGTCGAACCGCCGAAACCGCCGCCGGTCATTCGCGCACCCAAAACAAATCGGCAATTTTGGGCAATTTCAACCAGTAAATCGAGCTCCTTACAACTAACTTCGTAATCGTCGCGCAAACTCGCGTGAGACAACCACATTAAACGTCCGAATTCTGCTAAATTATTATTTTCTAAAGCTTCGGCAGCATTTAACGTCCGTTCGTTTTCCGTGATGACGTGGCGGCAGCGCTTTTTGATTACTTGGGGTAAATTTGATTCATATTTTGCGAAATCTTTAACACTAACATCGCGCAATTTCGTAATATTCGGTAAAAATCTTTTTAATAATTCTACGCCATGTTCACACTCGGCACGGCGTGTGTTGTATTCAGAGCCGGCGAGTTTGTGTTTGACTTTTGAATCGCAAATCACAATCGCCGCTTCGCCGCCCGGAAAAGGAATCTGTTCGGCTTCTAAACTCCGACAATCAATCAAAAGGGCGTATTCCTTTCGTCCCAAAGCGGAAACGTATTGGTCCATAATACCGACTTTTGCACCGACAAATTCGTGTTCGGCAGCTTGTCCGGCGAGCGCGAGTTGAACTTTATCAATTGGGTTCCCGGAAATTTCGGTGAGTGCCAGCCCGACCGAAATCTCCAGCGCGGCGGACGAAGAAAGTCCCGCCCCATTCGGCACATTTGATGAAATCAGCAAATCAGCACCGCCAAATTTCACGTTTTGGCGTTCCAGAATTCTTGCTACCCCTTCCACAAAATCAATCCACGAGCCGCGCAGTTTTTGCTCCGGCGCGTCTAAATCTATTTCGCCTGATTCATTTAGATTTATGGAAGAGACTCGAATTTTTCTATCTTTGCGCACGGCGGCGGCAACGGTTGTTTCGTATTCAATTGCCATCGGAAGCACAAAGCCATCGTTGTAATCGGTGTGTTCGCCGATTAGATTAACTCTGCCGGGAGCGCAAAAAAGGCGCGGCTCGCGCCCGTAGATTTTGGCAAATGCCGATTTTAATTGTAAAAAGTCAAAAGCCATGAAAATCGTAGGGCAGGCACTTTGGCGTGCCCCTACAAAGCTTATCGAACAACCGATCCAATGTGTTCGCGCAGTTCCGCCGCTTTTTCCTCCGGCAATGTGTCGTTGATGAACACTCCGGCGCCAGCTTCGCTGCCCGCCAAAAATTTTAGTTTCGTCGCGGTGCGCATCGGCGGATAAAATTCGACGTGAAAATCGAAAAAATCATAATTCCCGCCGTCGGAAGGACGATTGTTCATTGCCATAATATACGGAAAACTGACGTTGAACAATTGATCAAACGCCGTTAGCACCTGCTTGAAAATTGTCGCCAAATCGCGCAATTCTTTCAATGAGAAATCGGTCAACGCTTCGGCGTGGCGGTTCGGATAAATATGCAGCTCATACGGGTAACGCGCGAAAAACGGAACGAGCGCGGTAAACGATTCGTTTTCCGTAACGATTCTGCGCCCGTCTTTTTTTTCGTCCGCCAAAATGTTCGCAATCAAATTCACGCCAATTTTTGTCTGATGCTCGCGGCATTGTTTCACCTTTTGCACCATTCGCGGCGGGACAAACGGATAAGCGTAAATCTGTCCGTGCGGGTGCGGCAGCGTTACGCCGACGGCTTCGCCTTTATTCTCGAAAATAAAAACGTATTCGACGAAATCGTGATTGTTCAAATCATTGAATCTATCCTGCCAAACCCGCATTAATTTATAAATCTGCGACACCGGTTGCTGCGCCAAACTAGAATTGTGTTCGGGCGTATAGACGACCACTTCGCATACGCCCTGCGCCGGACGAACGGGATAAAGCTCGTTTCCTTCGACGGCGGGGGCGGGCGGATTCGGTTGCAAACTGGGAAACTTATTTTCAAAAACAACGATGTCGTAAGTCGGTTCTGAAATTTCCGTCGGGAAACCGCCGGGTGCGGTCGGGCAGAGCGGGCAATATCCGG